>JBDLRA010000113.1:0-2938 GCA_039800285.1 Pseudomonadota bacterium | reverse complement strand
ACTGATAATGGTCTAAGAGATGCCCGCGCAGCCAAGTGGCAATGTCTTGCTCGCTCGGGTCTGGTAGCTTCTCGCCGGTCTCGAGATAGTGGGCGATCTGCCGAAAGATCCAGGGGCGTCCCTGCGCAGCCCGTCCAATCATGACGGCGTCTACGCCGGTCATCTCAATCACGGCCTTTGCTTTTTCTGGGCTGTCGATGTCGCCGTTCGCAACAACAGGGATTCGAAGCAGTTGTTTGACCTCAGCGATCGTCTCGTATTCGGCATCGCCCTGGTACTTGTCTTCCCGGGTTCGACCGTGGATCGTGAGCATAGCAATCCCGAGATCTTCAGCCATACGGGCAATCTCAGGGGCATTTCGGTTTGCACGATTCCATCCTGTTCGCATCTTCAGCGTGACAGGAATACCGTCAGAAGACACTGCATCGATCACCGCTTTCAAGATGGCCTGAACCTGTTTGGGCTGCTGCATGAGTGCAGATCCTGCGGCGACGTTACAGACTTTCTTTGCTGGGCAGCCCATGTTGATGTCAATGATCTGTGCGCCTCGCTCGACATTGAATCGTGCCGCCTCAGCCATCATGGCTGGATCCGCGCCGGCGATCTGCACTGCTTTGGGAGAGATTTCCCCGTCGTGGTTGATGCGTCTTGTGGTCTTGTCCGTTGCCCAGAGCAGGGCGTTCGAAGCCGCCATTTCGCTGACTGCATAACCCGCGCCTAATTTTTTGCAGAGCTGGCGATAGGGCCTGTCCGTCACGCCAGCCATCGGTGCGACGAACACACGGTTGGGCAGTGTGTGTTCTCCGATGCGCAGTGGGCTGTTGAAGACTGGAAAACCAGAAGGGCGACTCAAGCGTTATCCCCCGTACATCAACACCTGGCCCAAGAGCTTTTTGGCGCCGGGGATGACACTCACGCCGCCAATGGCACGGCGCACCCAAGCTCTGCGCGCCAGCGTATCGGTTGCCATACGAACAGCCCAGCGGTCCGCCCGGCGTCGCTGGGCATAGTCCTGGAGTCGGGCTTCAATCGCAGTGCCACGTTGGATCAGGCAGTTGGCAAGTGTTTCAGCGTCACGGAAACCAAGGTTCATGCCCTGCCCAGCGATAGGATGAAGCGCCTGCGCCGCGTTGCCAATCCAGACGGTATTGCCTTGCGCGAGCGTCTCGCGCCACTTTAGTCCCAGCGGGTAGGCGCCCGTGATCTCGACACTTGCGATTCCGGTGAGGCGCTGGCCCAGCACCTCTTGTAAGCGCTGGCAACGCTCTTGAACGGTCGCGGATTGCAGCGCATCCGCTCTTGTCTTTGCACAACACCAGATCAATGCGTACCGGTTTCCGATGGGCAGTAGCGCGACGGCCCCATCCTCGGTAAACCGTTCCCATGCGGTATCCGACGGTGTCTGATGGGTTGTAACCCAACCGATCACGGCCTGTTGTTCGTAATCTCGAACGACACTCATCCCGTCTTGCGATGGGCTGCCAGCCGGCTGATACAACCCGCCTTCCGCAATGACACGAATCTCTGGGCTGCGTTGATCGTGGGCTTTTGCATGGATCGTCAGCCCAGCGTCTCGCGCTTTGGCGCGCAGGGTTGTGAGCAGACTGCTGTAACTGGCAAGCCCCCCCAGATCCGTGACCCCAACGCGATCCGTTTTAATCTCCATGCTCCCAATATGATCGGCGGCAGAGACATGGATATGTTTGATCCGTGTGACCTGCGCATCAATCCCAAGCTGTTGCAGTCGAATCAGTGTGCCGTGCGATAGCGCAAGAATGCGGGGGTCATCCTGGTGAATCGGAATCGGACTGTCGATTGCTGGGTCAATCAGTTCGATGGATTGTGGTGACCATCCATTCTTGAGCAAGAAGAGCGATGCCAGAATACCAACGGGTCCAGCCCCTTGGATTCGGACAAGAGGATCAGCCATGCATGAGATCCTCGATCTCCGAGGCCTTCACCGGCACACCACGGGTCAGTAACTCACCGCCGGCCGCACGAACCAAGAGGTCGTCTTCAATCCGGATCCCGATATTCCAGAACCCCGGGTCGATATCCGCAGCAGGTCGAATATAGAGTCCTGGCTCAATGGTGAGGATCATGCCCTCGCCAAGCGGTGTGGTGTAGTCCCCGACATCATGCACATCAAGTCCAAGCCAGTGACCGGTACGGTGCATGTAGAACCGTTTGTAGTCCCCTTGCTCAATGGCCGCATCAACGGACTGCTTCGCGATCAGCCCCAGGTCCATCATGCCCTGCGTGAGGACTCGGGTTGCCGCCTGGTGTGGAGCCGTGAAGGCGGCACCCACTGTTGCTGCTGCAATCGCAGCCTCCTGCGCCGCGAGCACGACGTCATAGGCAGCGCGTTGTTGGCTCGTGAATCGTCCGTTTACCGGATAG
The DNA here is from genome assembly GCA_039800285.1 of Pseudomonadota bacterium. Classification (GTDB taxonomy): domain Bacteria; phylum Pseudomonadota; class Gammaproteobacteria; order Burkholderiales; family Burkholderiaceae_A; genus Lacustribacter. The sequence goes on along the minus strand of JBDLRA010000113.1, from coordinate 538 downwards.
GTACGGGTGATGTCTGATGCGTAGTTATCCAGTTCACAGCCCGCATCAATCAGGATCAACTCCTGATCCTGGACAGCACGATCTCCGGCGCGGTAATGAAGGATGCAGGTGTGTGGCCCGCCTGCCACGATCGATCCGTAGGCAACCGACTGAGAGCCTGCTTTTCGGAATTCGTGAAGGAGTTCCGCCTCGATCTCATACTCCGTGACACCGGGTTTGGAGAAACGCATGGCGCGGCAGTGCGCCCGTGCTGAGATCTCTGCCGCACGACGCATGGTGTCAATCTCAAACTTGTCTTTAATCAGACGCTGACGGGCAATGGCCTGACCAATGTCAATCAGACGATCTGGTGCATTGATGCCAGCGCGCCCTTGGGCCCGCAGGGCATTGAGCCACTGTCGAATCTTTTCATCGAGCTCAGCATGCTCGCCGACGTGCGCGTAGAGCGAAGGAAGATTGCCGGCCAGTTTGACCACGGTCTGGTCCAGTTGATCAAGGGCAATCGCCTCATCAAAATCGAAGCGCTCTGCGGCGCGTT
>JBDLRA010000112.1:0-5304 GCA_039800285.1 Pseudomonadota bacterium | reverse complement strand
AGTCCAGTGGTATCGGCGGGGGTGCCTTCCTGATGCACTTTGATGGCCGCCGCGTTCAGGCATTCGACGGCAGAGAGACAGCCCCTAGACAGGTTCCCAGCGACCTTTTTCTGGAAGACGGAAAACCCATGAATATGGGCAAAGCCATCGTTGGGGGCCGCTCCGTCGGGACCCCGGGTCTCATCCGAATGCTTTCACTTGCGCATCGAGAGCACGGAAAACTGGCTTGGGACAAATTGTTTGCCCCTGCGATTCGGCTATCGACAGACGGGTTTCCGATGAGCCCCCGACTCTATCGACTGCTTCGATTGGATAAGGCCTTCCCGAAAGACCCGCTTGCGGCGGCGTATTTTTATCAAGAAGACGGCAAGCCAAAACCGATTGGATCGATTCTTAAAAACCCCGGTCTTGCAAGAATTCTTCAACAAGTCGCAACGCAAGGACCGGATGCTTTTTATCGCGGCGTCATAGCGGATGCGATTGTGAAAGCGGTGAGAGAGCATCCAACAAATCCTGGGTGGCTCTCGCACGATGATCTTCAGCACTACACAGCAAAGGAACGCGATCCCATCTGTTTTTTCGATCAGCCTTCTCCGGATCGGCAACGTTATCGTCTCTGCGGCTTTCCGCCCCCGGGATCAGGGACTATCGCGATCGCGCAGACGATGGCAATGATGCGAACGCTGGGGTTACCGCAACACCATGGGGTGACGAATGAATGGCTTCATCGCTACAGCGAGGCAGCGCGCCGTGCATTTGCAGATCGCGCCGCCTTTGTCGCCGATCCAGACTATGTCACACCACCTGCCTGGGGGTGGCAGAGTCTATTGGCACCCCGCTACCTAGAACAACGCGCAAAAGAAATTGGTCCTGAGCGGACTGCGCAGATAAGCGCTGGAGACCCCGCCGATCCAAGTCTCAAGATCGCAGCCTTCCCCGAGGCACCTGAATCCGGAACAAGTCACATCAGTGTGGTTGATCGGCACGGTAACGCGGTCGCTATGACCACCACGATTGAGAGTGTCTTCGGCTCAAAACTGATGGTCAGTACTGGTGAGCCGGGCGGATTCGTTCTGAATAATCAGCTCACAGATTTCGGATTTATCGCGACCGATCGAGGTGGCCGGCCGTTAGTGAATCGGATCGAGCCAGGAAAGCGTTCGCGTTCCTCGATGAGTCCCACACTGATTTTTGAAAGCCCGGTACAAAGTAAGACCGAAACCTTAGTCGCGGCACTCGGCAGTCCAGGCGGAGCCTCGATCATTCACTACGTCGCCAAGACCATTTACGGTCTGCTCTATTGGGGACTCGACGCCCAGGCGGCGATCGATCTCCCCAACTTTTCCGTAACGACGACGAATGGGCAGCTCCAGCTTGAAAAGGCCCGGCAATCCCCCGAGCGTATCGGCTGGCTTAGGGAAAAGGGACACAGCCCTATCGAAACCGACCTGCCCAGCGGCATCCAAGTCTTGGAGCGCATCTCCGGCCGTTGGCGGGGCGGTGCAGACCCCAGACGAGAGGGCGCGGTCGCCGGGGACTAGTATTGACTCCATTTCAGTACTGTGTAAAATACAGTACTGAAATGGAAAACACTACCAACCCCCTCATATCGCCAATAGCCGCGGCACTCGGCGCAGGCCTGACAAGACTTGTCGTCCTGGCCGCCGTTGCACGGGCCAATGAACCCATCCACGGCTATGAGCTGGCCCGAAAACTTTCCGCCGAATCCCCCGAGGGAATGAGCTTTAAGCAAGGCACGCTCTACCCCCTGCTCAGGACCATGGAACGAGAAGGACTGATCTCAAGCGTACTCATCCCGAGTAGCGAAGGACCCGCGCGCAAATGCTTCTCTGTAACGCCAAACGGTACAGCGACGCTCCAACAATGGACGACCTCCTGGCAAGAAACCGCACTCTGGGTATCGGGGATCTTAGAAAAGGACAACACATGAACGCAGATCAACAACTCAGTCGTTACCTTGCCGAACTGCAGGCGGCGATGACCGGCTTAGATGCCGCGACGATTCATGACGCACTCGTCGATGCCGAGAACCACCTGCGATCTGCACTTCGTTCAGGTCTCACGATTGAAAAAGCCATCGACGACTACGGAACCCCAGAAGAAGTCGCTCGCGCCTATTTCGATGAGGCGCAGCAGACATCGGGCGCTCGCCCCGAGACAGGAGTGTCATCACTATCGACCGGTGAGCGACCTTCGGTACTTGGGAGCCCTTCGTTCCTGAAGCGACTCAGCACTATTCCTGTGATCAAGATCTGGGGTGATTCACGGGCATGGGGATCGGCATTTTATTTTTTAGTGCCCGGGTTCGCCTTTGCGCTCGCAAGCTTTATCTGGGTGGTGACGGTTGGCAGTCTCAGCATCGCAACAGCGCCTGTTCTGATTGGAATTCCACTCTTTATCTTCCTGATGGGATCCGTCCGTGTGATCAGCCTCTTTCAGGGGAAAATGGTCGAGCTGCTCATCGGCATTCGCATGCCCCATCGTATGCAGCCCGTGGTGATTCCCGTACTTCGGGGGTCGGGTGCAGAGCTCAACTTCTGGCGACGAATACGATTCTGGCTAACCGATGTCCGCAGCTGGTTGTCACTGGCCTATCTCCTTGGCAACTTCTTTGTTGCAGTCATCCTGTTTGCAATCTTCGTGACGCTCATCGCAGTGGCCGCATCCCTGATTCTTGCGCCCCTTTGGGAGCTGGCACCCACCGAACTGGCACTCATGCCCCAGGTCACGGAGCGCTTTGTCGTACGGATCGCCGGTCTTGACTGGATTACGGTGATCTCCGACGCAACCTTACCGACCAACATTCGACTCTTCGGCCAGCAATTGACGCCAGATGCAAACGGAGTGATGCGACTTCCCGGAGTTCCAGCGGCAGGATTGAGTCTTGTGGGAATTGCCCTGACAACCGCCACGCTATGGCTAGCCAAAGGAATCGGAACTGTGTATGGTCTCGCTACGCAGGCAATCCAAGTGGCCAGACCCCAGGCGATTGCGCGGCGATACACATTTATTGACTAGATGACAGTGCGTTCACAAGACACGCTGTACGGTTTACGAAACTTACGGAGTTGACCACTATGAATGCGCTAAAAAAGACCTGGGCGACAGTTCGCAGTGCCTGGACCAAACTGTCCAACGGGGCGCAACGCGTTAGCCGATTTGTCACGACGCTGCTGATTATCGAACTACAACTGGTGCTGTTACTCGTTGTCATCGGTGGGGTCACCATCAGCCTATTCCCAGGGCTGCTGGGACCATCGGTGAAACAAGACAGCGCACTTGTGCTTGACCTAAAGGGCCGCTTGGTAGAGGAACGCGCAAGCGTCTCAGTCTCAAAGCTCTTGGCATCACCAGGAGAGTCGCAGACAGAAGTCCAGCTTCGCGATGTCTTACGCGCAATCAGCGAGGCAGCGAAAGACGACAAGATCAAGGCCATTGTTCTCGACCTGCAGTCCTTTCAGGGTGGCGGGCTAGCAAGCTTAAGAGAGGTTGGTCGTGCGCTAGAAGCCTTCAAACAATCCGGCAAATCGATCCTGACCTATGGACAGTCGTTCGATCAAGGCCAGTATTTCCTGGCCGCACACGCTGACGAGATCTATCTTCATCCGATGGGAATGGTGGCTCTCGAAGGCTTTGGTCGATACCAGAGTTATTACGCAGCAGCGCTTGCTCGGCTCGGCGTGACCGTCAATGTCGTTCGCGTGGGAAGTCACAAAAACGCCGCAGAGTTTCTCTTTGCCAAAGGCCCCTCTAAAGAAACCCAAGAGACTAACAAGATGCTCTATGGCGGGCTCTGGTCGCTCTACACCGCCGATATCGAGCGGCTACGCAAGCTCCCCGCAGGTAGCATCACCGAAGCCATCAACGACATCCCCAAAACGCTGCCCGCAGAAGGATTTAATCTTGCAGCGTTCGCCAAAAAAGGGGGATTAATTACCGCCACCATGGCCCCTGATGAGTTCGTCGCTCTCCTTAAAAAGAAAGTGGGCGAAGATTCATCTGGAAAATCGTTCCGAAAAATCGGCTACCAGGATTATCTCCAGGCCCGCCCTCAGCCCAAGTGGGATGGCGGGGTCGCCGTGATTGTGGCCCAGGGCAATATCAGCGACGGAACCGAAAAACCAGGTGCGATTGGTGGTAAGTCGACGAGTGCCCTGATCGAGAAAGCGCGCGAAGATGAGCGTGTGAAGGCCATTGTGCTTCGTGTGAACTCGCCTGGCGGCAGTGCACTGGGCTCAGAGCTCATCCGGCGCGAGCTTGAACTGACGCGCGCGGCGGGCAAACCCGTAGTGGTCTCGATGGGCGATGTGGCAGCGTCTGGCGGGTACTGGATATCGCTCGCGTCCGATGGCGTGGTCGCCGATGCCGCAACGATTACGGGGTCGATTGGCGTGTTTGGCATCTTCCCCACGTTCGATAAAGCAATGCAGAACCTATCGATCAATACTGAGGGCTATGGCACCACATGGCTTCGTGGTGCTTACGACCCCCGCCGCCCACTTGATCCAAAGTTTCAGCAGATGCTGCAGGGCGTTTTAGGACAGGTCTACGAAGAATTCATTACCAAGACAGCAGAAGCACGTAAGCTCGACCCCAAAAAAGTGGATGCAGTCGGCGGTGGGCGGGTGTGGCTTGGCCAGCAGGCGCTTGATCATGGTCTTATCGATAAGATTGGTGGGCTTGATGTCGCGATCGGTCTCGCTGCCGAGAAGGCAAAGCTTGGGGCCGACACACAGACCCGCTACTTCAAAAAGAAAGACAGTGGCTTGGATCAGTTCATCGGAAAGTTTCTTGGCACTGTTGCCGCGGAATTCGGAATCGGTTCTCGCACGGACTTGGTTTCGGCGATGGCCGGAGCCTCTGCACCCATCATGAGCCACTTCGAAAGAGATCTTCAGTGGCTTGCGAATATCACCAGTAACGCCCAGGCCAAGGGACTGATCCAACCCACGGCGCACTGCTTCTGTAGCCCACTCGATTTCTAAGCGGGGACGTTTGCCATGGAATGGAGCGTTACCGATAGCATTATTCGAGCGGCCGTGGGCCTGTTCGTAATTGTCGATCCAATTGGAAACGTGGTGCTGTTTCTTGCCGTCACGAAAGGCTTTTCGGACGCCAAGCGAAAGCGTGCTGCGCGATGGACAGGACTGACCGTGATGGGGGTACTTTTGGGTGCCGCGATTATTGGTCGGCTCGTGCTCGATTTTTTCTCGATACGACTGGCAGCGTTCTCCATCGCAGGCGGAATTCTGTTTCTAATTCTGGGTATCTCGATGCTGAACT
>JBDLRA010000111.1:0-2560 GCA_039800285.1 Pseudomonadota bacterium | reverse complement strand
CTCGACCATGGGCTGTGCCAATTTGGCGCATGCCTATGCGGGCCTCTCCGCGTCGGACAAGATCCGGATCACGGCGAAACCTCCTGCAAACCTTGCGGTTGTAACGGCCTACAACGACATGTTGTCAGCGCACAAGCCCTACGAGCACTACCCAGCACTCATTCGTCGCGAGGCGGGGCGTCTGGGTGTGACCGCGCAAGTGGCGGGTGGTGTTCCCGCCATGTGTGATGGTGTGACCCAAGGCTACGAGGGAATGGAACTGTCGTTGTTTTCGCGAGATGTGATTGCGCTCTCAACGGCTGTAGCGCTCTCTCACAATGTCTATGATGGCGGTCTATTACTTGGCGTCTGCGACAAGATTGTGCCGGGGCTCCTGATAGGGGCATTACAGTTTGGGCACCTTCCATTTTGTTTTGTGCCCGCCGGCCCAATGCCTTCAGGGTTATCGAACTCTGAAAAGAGCAAGATTCGACAGCAGTACGCGCAGGGCCTTGTCAGTCGGGAAACGTTACTTCAGGCGGAGCGAGAGGCCTATCACGGGGAGGGCACCTGCAACTTCTACGGGACAGCGAACTCAAACCAGTTGCTTCTAGAGTTCATGGGTCTTCAGCTTCCAGGATCCTCATTTGTGTCACCTGGAACACCGCTACGTGAGGCGTTAACCATTCGTGCAGTGGAACGACTCGTCGAACTGATGGATTCGAATCAATCCGAGATCGGGTTGGGTTACCTAGTGACTGCGAAGACGATCGTGAATGCGATCGTCGGGCTTTTGGCGAGCGGCGGCTCAACGAATCACACGATTCACCTGGTTGCGATTGCCCGCGCTGCTGGGATTCATCTCACCTGGGCGGATTTTTCTGCAATCTCCGAGATCGTCCCGCTCATGGCCAAGGTCTATCCCAATGGTGCCGCGGACATCAATCATTTTCATGCCGCGGGCGGGGTGCCGTTCATGATGCAAAGCCTGCTCAGCGCGGGGCTGCTCCACGAGGATGTTCAGACGATTCTGGGGTTTGGATTGGCTGATTTCTGCCAAGAGCCGTGGCTAGAGGATGGTCGACTGACCTTTCGGCCAGCGCCGAGGACACCGGTTGAGCCCACTGTCTTGCGATCCGCGGCAGACCCCTTCGAGCCAACCGGGGGTATTCGATGTCTGACGGGGAATATGGGGGCGGCCGTCTCGAAGATTTCGGCAGTTGATCCATCCCATACCCGTGTCGTTGCGCCTGCTGTCGTGGTGGACTCTCAACAGGCGCTTCAGAAAATGTTTGATGCCGGGGAACTGAATCGGGATTTTGTCGCGGTGGTGCGGTTTCAGGGACCGAGAGCCAATGGAATGCCGGAGCTTCATAAACTTACGACCATTCTCGCGGTGCTTCAGGACCGCGGGCATCGCGTTGCATTGGTGACAGATGGAAGAATGTCTGGTGCATCCGGCAGGATTCCCTCGGCGATTCATGTCACACCGGAAGCACAGGATCAGGGGCCAATTGCAAGAATTGTGAGCGGAGATCTGATCGAAGTGGATCTCGCGAACGGCGTGCTTCGTGTCGTCAGTGATGACGAGGCCTGGAAAGAACGGGCGTCTGCCTCATGCCCACCTGAATCATTGACCTTCGGCCGAGGTCTTTTTGGATTTTTCCGTCAGCAGGTTTCGGGGGCAGACGCGGGTGCCGCGCCTTTTTGGGACGCAGCGGAGCACTAATCATGTCAACAGATAGATCTTTTCCTTCCTTTCAGTCGCGGATCATCCCGGTGGTTGCGCTCGATGATGCCCAGCATGCGGTCCCTTTGGCGCATGCCTTGTTGGCGGGCGGTATCGATGTCATTGAGGTCACCCTGCGTACGCCAGCAGGTCTGCCTGCAATCTCAATGCTTCGAGATCAGGTTCCGAATATTGTGGTGGCGGCGGGGTCTATCCTGAACGTCGCTGATCTCGAGGCGGCCTGTACTGCGGGAGCCATGGCCGTTTTCTCGCCGGGTGCAACAACAGAACTACTTTCGGCCGGGCGGTCAATGAAGGTTCCGTTCGTCCCCGGGATCGCAACGCCTTCAGAGTTGATGCTTGCGATGACATTCGGCTATCCGCTTGTGAAGCTCTTTCCGGCGGAAGCACTTGGTGGCGTGAGGATGCTCAGCGCATTGGCAGGTCCATTGCCGAGCGTCCGTTTCTGCCCGACAGGAGGAATTCATCGCGAGAATCTCAAGGACTATCTAAGACTTCCCCAGGTGGCCTTCGTTGGCGGCACCTGGATTGCTTCGTCCGCATTGATTCGGCAAGAAAACTGGAAAGAAATTAGTCGCCTGTCACAAGAGGCAACGGATCTGGCGGCTCTCGCCGGATAGGGCCTTCACAGGCGAGAGAGACCGATCCCTTAAGAAACTTCTCTTGCCCAGTTCATCACGGATTCTGAGAGTTTTCTCATCAGCCGCTCAGTGCGCTCCGTGGTCTTCACAATCCGGCGTCGCGTATCGCTGGGGTCGACCTTAACGCTAATTAGGCCATGCTCTTCCAAAATGGCGAGACCCTTGTGAATAGTGGCGGGAGAGGCCACCT
>JBDLRA010000110.1:0-7495 GCA_039800285.1 Pseudomonadota bacterium | reverse complement strand
TGAGGCCACGATTCGAGGGAAAATACTGCGTCCCAATCATTTGAAGGCTGTCTCATGAATTTTCCCGGTATCCCGCCTGTCACGCCATCGACGATGCCCGACATCCAGGGCACGCGAGACCATCGTAATCTCCCCATCGAACAGGTTGGCGTTCGTGGGCTGCGTTATCCGGTGATGATTGCGCGTGAGGATGGTAGCCGGGCGCCATCGGTTGCGGAATTTAGTCTGAGTGTTGGGCTGCCTGCGGAGCAAAAGGGCACGCATATGTCGCGATTTGTCGCTCTACTTGAGCAGATGAGCGCAAGTGGCATGGCGCTTTCGAGCGACGCGATGTCTGCCCTGCTCAAGGACATGCTGACGCGACTGGATGCGGCCACCGGCTGTATTGACGTTGAACTGCCGTTTTTTATGATGAAGTCTGCGCCGGTCAGCGGCGTTCAGAGTCTGATGGACTATCGTTGCCGATGGGTTGCTGAACGCGATGCCGATGGCGAGCGGATCACCTGTGAGGTGCGTGTACCAGTGAAGAGTCTCTGCCCTTGCTCGAAAGAGATCTCTGATTACGGCGCCCACAATCAGCGTTCAGAGGTTCGCGTTGCGGTTGATCTCGCCGAGGGCGCATCGCTGTCTCTTGAGGGGCTGGTTCGGGCGATTGAGGCGCAGGCCTCCTGTGAGCTCTGGGGCCTGTTGAAGCGACCCGATGAGAAGTATGTGACGGAGCGGGCTTACGACAATCCGAAATTCGTTGAAGACCTTGTTCGCGACGTCGCGGTTGCAGTTCGGGCACTACCAGGCGTTACGCGTTTCGAAGTTGAGGCGGAGAACTTCGAATCTATCCACAATCACTCGGCCTGGGCGAGAATCCGCTCCTAAACGAAAGGGCCCGATGGGCCCTTTTTTAATCGCGGAAATTACCGAATGACAGCGGCAGGTCGTTGACGTCTTTTTTGAGCATCGCAATTGCCGCTTGCAGATCGTCGCGCTTTGCGCCGGTCACGCGAACGGCGTCGCCCTGGATAGAGGGCTGAACCTTCATCTTGCTGTCTTTGATGATCCGAACGATCTTTTTTGCGTCCTCGGCATTGATGCCGTGGCGGACCTTGATCAGTTGCTTCACTTTGTCACCGCCGATCTTTTCGATGGTCCCGATGTCGAGAAACCGAACGTCAACGCCTCGCTTGGCACACTTGGCCACCAGCACATCGCGGACCTGACCAATTTGAAAATCACTGTCTGCATAGACGGTGAGTTCGCGATCCTTTTGTTCAACCTTTGCGCTGGATCCTTTAAAGTCAAAGCGCGTCGCGATCTCCTTAGAGGTCTGATCGACCGCATTACGAAGTTCTGTGAGATTGGCTTCGAGCGTGGCGTCAAAAGAAGGCATGGTGGAGTTCTCCTTAAAGCTTTTTTTCGAGAAAAACAGCAGATCCAAGTGCAGGATCGAGGACGTACGGATCAAACCCAAAGCCGCGATAAGCGGCCATGGCTGGCGCATTATGTTCCAGGACTTCTAGGGTGAGCTTGCAGCAGCCCTCCGCGCGAGCGGTGGCCTCTGCCTGGGCCAGCATCTGTTTCGCCACCCCCCGGTTCTGCCAGTCGGGTCGCACAAAGATGTCGTGGATATTCAGAAGCGGCATGGCCCGAAAAGTTGAAACCCCACAGAAGGCATTGATCAGTCCGATAGCCTGGCCCTGTGTCTGATCAGACCAGGCAAGCCAGCCACGGTAATGCGGCTGTTGCTGCAAGACTGTCGGAAGCTTCTCAAGCACCTCTGCTTCTAGCGGCGTGCCACGGCCCGACGCGCTGCTCGCGTACTGGTTGAGTAAGTCCAGTAAGGCATTGCGATGGGCCGGAGTGCCGAGGTCAACTCGGGTAATAGCAATCACAGTGACTGTGGTCAACCGGCTGACTTGCCTCGCTTTGTGGCGGCGATGCGCATGCGAAGGGCATTGAGTTTGATAAAGCCACCCGCATCGGCCTGGTTGTAGGCGCCGCCGTCATCGTCGAAGGTCGAGATCTTCGCGTCGAACAGGGACTGTTTCGAGCTGCGTCCGATCACCGTGACGGTGCCCTTATAAAGCTTGAGACGAACTGTTCCACTGACAACGCTCTGGGTATGGTCAATCAGGGTCTGCAGCGCTACGCGTTCGGGGGACCACCAGTAGCCGTTGTAGACCAGACTTGCATAGCGTGGCATGAGGTCGTCTTTGAGGTGCGCGACCTCGCGGTCTAGGGTGAGTGACTCGATCGCACGGTGCGCCCGCAACAGAATGGTGCCGCCTGGGGTTTCGTAACAGCCCCGGGATTTCATGCCCACATATCGGTTTTCCACCAGATCCAGACGGCCAATGCCATGACGGCCGCCGAGGGTGTTGAGGGTGATGAGCAGTTCATGGGCCTTCATCTTCTTGCCGTTAATGGCGATGAGATCCCCTTTTGCAAACTCAAGCTCCACGACTTCTGGCTTGTTGGGGGCTTTTTCCACCGGCACGGTCAGGCGCCACATGCCCGTTGCAGGCGGCTCGCGGTTTGGATCTTCCAGAACGCCACCTTCATAAGAGATGTGCAGGAGGTTGGCATCCATTGAAAAAGGCGCTTCGCCTTTGCGCTTTTTGTAGTCAACAGGGATCCCGTGTTGATCCGCGTAGGCCAGCAGCTTGTCGCGCGAGAGCAGATCCCACTCACGCCAGGGCGCGATGATCTTGATATTCGGCATTAACGCATAGGCGCCAAGCTCAAATCGAACCTGATCATTGCCCTTGCCGGTCGCGCCGTGGGAGATCGCATCCGCCTTTTCTTTTTTGGCAATTTCGATCAGACGTTTGGCGATCAGCGGTCGTGCGATGGACGTGCCCAGCAGGTACTCCCCTTCGTAGACCGTGTTGGCACGGAACATGGGGAAGACAAAGTCACGGACAAACTCTTCGCGGAGATCCTCGATATAAATCTTTTTGATGCCAAACTGCTGGGCCTTCTTGCGCGCCGGCTCCAGTTCTTCCCCTTGGCCGATATCTGCGGTGAAGGTGATGACTTCACAGTCGTATTCGTCCTGCAGCCATTTAAGAATGACCGAGGTGTCCAGTCCGCCCGAGTAGGCGAGGACTACTTTTTTAACAGTGGTTTTTTTCTTGGAAGCCATAGCTAATGTTGATCCTAAGGTTCAAAAACAAGGGTGATACGGGAAAGTAAACGGGGAGGGTGGTTCTAGTCTTGAATGCGGCCAAGCAGCAGAAATTCCATCAGGGCCTTTTGGGTGTGGAGGCGATTTTCGGCCTCATCCCAGACGACACTCTGTGGTCCATCGATCACGCCTGCGCTCACCTCCTCGCCGCGGTGCGCGGGCAGGCAGTGCATAAATAAGGCGTCTTTGTGGGCGACAGACATCATGTCTTCGTCGACCATCCAGTCGGCGAAGTCGCGCAGTCGCTCTTCGTTTTCTGATTCAAAGCCCATGGAGGTCCAGACGTCCGTTGTGACGAGGTCGGCACCCTTTGCGGCCTCCATCGGATCAGCGAACTGTTCGAAATGCGCATTCGATAGAAGCCCTGCGCGCTCTGGCTCAACCTCGTAGCCTGGGGGTGTCGAGACGCGTACCTGAAAGTCCAAGAGTTCGGCAGCCTGCAGCCAGGTGTTACAGACGTTATTGGAATCTCCGATCCAGGCAACCGTCTTCCCTTTGATAGAACCGCGATGCTCAATGTAGGTGAAGATGTCGGCAAGGATCTGGCAGGGATGGGTTTCGTTGGTCAGGCCGTTGATGACGGGGACGCGGGAGACAGAGGCAAATCGCTCGACCGTCGACTGATCGAATGTTCGAATCATGACCAGGTCACACATGCGAGAGATCACCTGTGCGGCGTCCTCAACGGGTTCGCCTCGACCCAACTGGGTGTCCCGCGTGTTCATGTAGATGGCAGCACCACCAAGTTGATGCATCCCTGCCTCAAACGATAGGCGCGTTCGTGTCGAGGCCTTCTCAAAAATCATCACGAGCGTGCGATCCTGAAGCGGCATATGTTTTACATACCGTTTGAACCGATCTTTAATGATCTTCGTTCGCGCGAAGACATAGTCGATGTCTTCTTGGCTGAAGTCATTGAACTGAAGAAAGTGACGGCACTTGTTCATGGTCGCGACTGCCCCAGAAACGCGCGAATCGTCGGAACGAGGATCCGCAACAACTCTTCTACCTCGGCCTGCGTGATCGTCAGGGCGGGGAGCAGCCGAATCACACGATCGGCGGTGACATTGACCAGCAGTCCCGCCTCGCGGGCCATTGCGACGATCTCTGAGCAGGGGCGATCAAGTTCTATCCCCAGCATGAGTCCATGACCACGGATCTCCACAACACCCGAGAGGCCTGCCAGGCTCGCCGAAAGACCTCGCTGCAACTGGGCTCCGCGGGCGGTTGCGTTCTCAAGGAGTCCGTCACGTTCAACCGCCGCGATCGTCTCAAGGCCTGCTCGCATCGCGAGCGGGTTTCCGCCGAAGGTCGTGCCGTGGTTGCCGGGTTCAAACAGGGTCGCGGCAATCCCATGGGCGACTACCGCGCCGATGGGAACGCCGGAGCCAAGACCCTTTGCGAGGGGCATGACATCGGGCAGCACGTCAGCCCATTGGTGGGCAAACCACTTCCCGGTTCGGCCGATGCCAGACTGTACTTCATCGAGCATCAGCAGCCAGTTCTTTTCTGAGCAGAGGGCGCGCAGTGATTTCAGAAACGCAATGTCTGATGGGCGGATACCGCCTTCCCCTTGGATGGTCTCGAGAAAAATTGCGGTGATGTCGGGATGATCTTTGGCGGCCTGATGGATTGCTGGAAGATCGTTTAGGGGCACGCGCACGAAGCCTTCGACCAGCGGACCAAAGCCCTTTTGAACTTTCTCATTGCCTGTCGCCGAGAGTGTTGCCAGCGACCGTCCGTGGAAGGCGCGGTCAAACACGATGATCTTCGGTGAGGTAATCCCCTGCTGCGAGCCGTGCTTGCGGGCGAGCTTGATCGCCGCCTCGTTTGCCTCAAGCCCCGAGTTACAGAAGAACACATTGGTCATGCCAGAAAGCTTGACCAGTGCCTGCGCGAGCTGCTCTTGGAGAGGAATCTGATACAGGTTTGATGTGTGGATGAGCTTGCCCACCTGGTCACGCAGCCCAGCGACGAGCGCGGGGTGGTTATGCCCAAGCGTATTGACTGCAATACCCGATAGCGCATCCAGGTAGCGACGCCCCTCGGTGTCCCACAGCCAGACACCCTGGCCGTGCGTAAAGGCCACCGGCTGGCGGGAATAGGTATTCATCAGACCTTGGTTGGCAAGAGACATGTCTATTGGGTTCAGTGACGCGTGTTCAGTCCGATAGAATACCTGTTTCGCTAGGGTTTGCCCTCGGGCCACTTGTGACAAACCAGACTCCACCACCGAAACAATTTCTCATCCAGGGGGTAACCCACGACGGCAAGGTCTTTCGTCCCAGTGACTGGGCGGAGCGACTTTGCGGGGTGATGTCGCAGTTTCGTCCGCCGGGACAGCGGCTGGTTGCTGGAGCCCCGCTCGCTTTTTCGCCTTATGTGCACCCGGTCATGGTTGGGGCGGTTAAGTGTGTTGCCGTCGACGCGAGACTTGAGGATCTGGAGCCAATGGCGATGGAGTTTGTGCAGAACTTCGCTCGGGACAACAACCTGCCGTTTGTCGAGGCCTGTGTCATCGGGGATCAGGCTACCCCCAAGTAAGGCCTCGGTCTTCTCGCGAGAGAGAAGACTCTCTGAGAAGCCCTTAACCCGCTTTGTCCAGCGCGTCTAGAACCCGACGGGTGATGTCATCGACGGCGCCGACGCCCGAGATCGTTTTGACAGTCGGCGCTACCGAATCGCCCGTCGCAGCCCAAGACTGATAAAAGTCGACGAGCGGCTTGGTCTGGCTGTGATAGATCTCGAGACGTTTGCGCACAGTCGATTCTTGGTCGTCATCTCGCTGGATCAAGGGTTCGCCAGTCACATCATCTTGGCCCGCATTTTTGGGGGGGTTGAACTTCACATGATAGGTGCGGCCACTAGCGACGTGAACACGGCGTCCGCTCATGCGCTCGATGATGTCTTCATCGGGAACAGAGATCTCAAGCACGGCATCCAGGCCTACTGACGCATCTTTCATGGCCTGCGCCTGAGGGATGGTTCGTGGGAAGCCGTCGAAGAGGTAGCCTGCCTTGCAGTCGTCTGCGGTCAGGCGCTCTTTGACGAGGTTAATGATGATGTCATCGCCCACTAAGCCGCCAGCATCCATAACTTTCTTCGCGGAGAGACCAAGCGGGGACCCTGCCTTCACCGCAGCCCGCAGCATGTCTCCCGTCGAAATCTGAGGGATGCCGTAATGCTTTGTGATGAATGCTGCCTGAGTGCCTTTTCCGGCCCCTGGGGGTCCCAACAAGATGATTCGCATGGTCTGCTCTCCCCGTTTCTAAAAATCCATTATAGAGAGCCTATGGGCTTACGTCGCGGTGCGGTGCGGCGAAAAGATCAGTCTGTCTGAGTGGACGACCATAAGGCGCGAACGCGGTCGAGGTCCTCTGGGGTATCTACCCCGGCGTGAGGGGCCTCGCGGGCGATGTGAACTGCAATCGCGCGCCCCTGCCAGAGCCAGCGCAGCTGCTCAAGCTGTTCGGTACGCTCAATCGGCGCACTTGGCCAGGTGACGAACTCGGCTAGGGCTGACGCGCGAAAGCCATAGATACCGAGATGGCGGAGCCAGGGGGCTGTCTCTGTCGTGTGACGCAGTGAGAGCTGCTGAAGAGAGGGCCATTGATCGCGATGATAGGGAATGGGGGCTCGGGAAAAATACAGGGCATGACCTGCGGCATTGCAGACCACCTTCACGACATGCGGGCTCTGAAGGCTTTCACCATCCATGATCGGGACTGCAGCGGTGGATACGGATGCTCCGGGTTCATCTGTCAATCGTTTTGCAACGGCGGTGATGAGAGCAGGATCCATCATCGGTTCGTCACCCTGAACATTGACGATGACCTGTTGGGCTTCGGCGTTTAGACGTTGGCAGACTTCTGCGATGCGATCGGTGCCGCTTGGGTGATCGGCACGGGTGAGAGTGGCCTGATATCCGTGTGCCTCGGCGACGGAGACAATCTCTTGATCATCGGTCGCGATAACGATTTTCGAGGCACCGCTTCGGGATGCCCGTTCCGCGACCCGAATGATCATGGGTCGCCCGTGGATATCCGCGAGTGGTTTATTCGGGAGTCGTGTCGAGGCGCGGCGTGCCGGAATAACGACCCAGAAATCAGTCGACAATGGAACCCTACGCAGTGGGTGAGCCGGCGTCGCTCATGACCGCCGTTTCAATTTTCTGAATCGGCATGGCACTCGACTCGACGAGATGCGGAATGCCATCGATGATGGGATAACCAATGCCCTCGGCCTGACAGATCAGCATCTGCCCAGATTTACCCAGCTGCAATGGTTGTTTACACGTAGGGCAGGCAAGAATCT
>JBDLRA010000109.1:0-7081 GCA_039800285.1 Pseudomonadota bacterium | reverse complement strand
GCGCTTGAGATCGTTCCGGTGAAATGGATTGATCAAGTTCTTGATCTGGCACTCTCGCGGGCACCGGTGCCGCTTCCCGAGGAAGATGAGTCGATTGCACCTGTGGCGTCAGAGTCTGGTGACAGCAATGCGATGAAGAAGACGGTCCCACCGGATGCACTACCGCACTAGCATCGTGCGTGATAGACACCGAATCGGTGCACCGACTGGCTGGAAAGCTTGATGGTATAAGGCTTTCCAGCCATTCCCCTTGTTGACAATCCTTTCGAATTCAGCGTTAATAGCGCGAACTTGTCGCATGCAGGATTTGCGAACGAGTCGAATCCACATAACTACAAATGACATCCAGCCTCTGGGTCTGATACTCAGAGAGGATTGAAGACACATCGCAAGAGAGGAAGACCGAGTGAACAAAAATGACATGATCGAGCACATTGCGAAGCAGGCAGATGTTTCTAAAGCAGCTGCAGGACGCGCGCTTGACGCTGTGATGGGTGGTATCAAGGCGACCTTGAAAAAGGGCGGGACGGTGACACTGGTGGGCTTCGGCACGTTTGCCGTTGGTAAGCGTGCAGCGCGGACCGGGCGTAACCCCCAGACTGGCGCAGCGATTAAGATCAAGGCCGCCAAAGTCCCGAAATTCCGCGCAGGAAAAGGACTGAAGGACGCGATCAACAAGTAATCCTTGTCTCAGCGACACAGGAAAAAGGGCCGCTTGATCAAGTGGCCCTTTTTTTCTATACTTTCGGATTGCTTCAGGTCTGAATGCAGTTTTCAGGGGTGGAGCAGGTCTTGCGCAGGATCGGACTTTTGGGTGCTTAGCTCAGTTGGTAGAGCGGCGCCCTTACAAGGCGTAGGTCGGGAGTTCGACCCTCTCAGCACCCACCAAATGTTCCGTCCAAGGTGGTCACGACCGTTGTGGTTTTGTCATATGGAGTGGTAGTTCAGTTGGTTAGAATACCGGCCTGTCACGCCGGGGGTCGCGGGTTCGAGTCCCGTCCACTCCGCCAACCCTTCAACAAAGAATAACGGTCACCATGTTCGAGTCTGTCCGACGCCACCAGCGCATCTTCCTTGGCATTGTTCTCCTGCTGATCATCCCGTCTTTTGTGGTGGTCGGTGCTTGGGATTTAATTGCTCCCTCCAGTGATGCGACGACCGTCGCGAAGGTGGGTCGACAGAAGATCGATCTGAACCAGTGGGAGCGTGTGCATCAGGATTCCTTGAACCGTCTCCAGGCGCAGCTGGGCGGTCGCGTTGATCCCGCACTCTTTGATTCCGATGCCGCCCGCAAGGCAACGCTGAATGATCTCGTGACGCAGCAGTTACTGATGAACGCCGTCAATGATTACAAGATTCGCGTCACCGATGAGCAGATTCGCAAGACGATTGCGAGCATTCCCGCCGCACAGCGCGAGGGTCGATTCAATATGGAACAGTATCAGCAGGTGCTGAAGGCGCAGGGTCTTACCGCTGCTGGTTTTGAGGCGCAACTGCGTTCGGATCTCTCGATTGAGGTGCTTCCGGCAGCGCTCGCCGGTTCATCGCTTGCGCCCCGTTCTGTCGCCCGACGCCTCGCGCAGATCTCTCTTGAAGAGCGCACCGTTCGCTTCAAGCGAATTGCTGTGTCCGAGCTCGCTTCAGGTGTGTCGGTGACGCAGGAAGAGATTTCATCTTTTTACCAGTCGAATCAAGCGCTTTTTCAAACGCCGGAAGAGGTCGATATCGCGCTGGTCATGTTTTCAAAGCCGGGATCGGCCGATATGGTCGAACAGTTCTCCAACCTGGTTTACGAGCAGTCAGATAGCCTCGAGCCTGCTGCGAAAAAACTAGGGCTACCGATTGTCACCCTGCAAGGGGTCCGTCGTCAGGGGGTAGCACCTGGGTCGTCTGCAGCCAAGGCAGCCCCTGATGTGCTGCGTGTGCTGACCAATGCGCGTTTTAATGCAGCGCTTTTTAGCGCCGATGTCCTGGTGAATAAGCGAAATACCGAGGCGGTTGAAATCGCGCCTGGGGTGCTCGCCAGTGGTCGCGTGATCGCGCATCGACCAGCAGCGCCAATGCCACTTGCCTCTGTCGCCGCCCGTATCGAGAAAGAACTCCGGGATCGCAAGGCAGCGGATCTCGCCAACCAGCAGGCACAGGCTGCAGGGCAGGCGGGTGTTGCGTCGATAACGGGGCTTTCAGCGGCAAAGGCCTTTGCTCGAATCCCGAATCTCAAAGAAGGTCAGAAGCTTGAGATTCCGCAGGATGTCTATCAGGCGATTTTTTCAACAGAGCTGAAGTCGTTGCCCGCCGTGATTTCCGTTCCGACAAGTCCGACCAACCCTGCCGCCTGGGTGGTGGTGATCGATTCGGCAAAGGTGCCCGCAGCCGATAGCCAGGCCGTGCGTGATGTGGTCGGTCGTGAATTTCAGATGCTCGAGCGTGCGAGTGCTCAGGATCTTTTGGACCGTTGGATCGCCGCGCGACGCGAGGCCGTCGGTGTCACGCTCTATCCAGAAAAGTTGGCGAAATCGCCCGGCCGTTAACTGGTTAGCGCGACGTCATCAACCGCGAGTGCCGCAAGCGGAATCGCTTGGGCATCAACCAAGCCTGGGTGCACCTGTAATCGCTTAGCCGTCTCGTAGCGCTCGTAGTTTCGACGCATGGATCGGTGGTAGGTGGGATCGTAATGCTCGGCAAGTAGGGCGCTCACAAGCGAGCGCCAGTCTGCACGATCAATCATGGCGTCCCATCGTTCCAACGTCTCCGTTCCGACAAGCGCCTTCAGCTTCCAGAGCTGTGCTTTGAGCTGCTCTGCTTGATCAAAGAAATGCTGATAATCCTGACAAAGGAATGTGACGCGATCTTCAAAGGATGGTGTCAGTTCAATACAGGGCGACTGTCGCATCGCTGTCATGAGGGCATCTGGCACCTGAAGTCGACCGATCTTTTTGCTCTCTGACTCGAGATAGACGGGCCGCTCTGCACGAAGCCCGCTCAATGCCTTCCACAGAGCGCTCTCGAACGCCTTCTGACTTGGCTGATCCCCTTCGGGCTCGCTGCCAAGCAATGAGCCGCGATGATGTGCGAGCCCCTCAAGATCGATCACCTGATGCCCCTGTTGGGTAAGCTGACGCAGGAATTCGGTTTTCCCAGAACCGGTCACGCCACAGATGACGACGTAGCGAAGCCGGGTCACTAGTTTCTGCAGGTCCTCGATCACGAAGCGTCGATAGGCGGTGTAGCCCCCCTCGAGCACAGCAGTCTTCCAGCCGATGCGATGCATTACGGTCGCCAGTGCGTTACTTCGATTTCCACCTCGCCAGCAGTAGACGAGGGGTCGCCAATCTCGGGGGCGATCCTGAAATTGGGTTTCCAGGGCGATGGCAATGTTTTTCGCGACGAGCGCTGCGCCAATTTTCTTGGCTTCGAATGCAGACGACGCGTATCGCGTCCCAACGATCACCCGCTCGTCATTACTGAGCACGGGCGCATTGATGGCACCTGGAATTCGATCCGCCTCCCACTCAAGCGGTGTTCTGACATCAATAATTTCATCGAACTGAGACCAGTCCGCCGCAGCTTCAGCCATCGTCACCATGCGAGGGGCAGCAGTTCGCAGCGTTGGTGCGGGGGCGCTCGACATCGATGCGTTCACTTAGGGGCGAAGATCCGCAAACAGCCGAATACCGCGCTGCACCGCTGGCCGCGCCTCAATGGTGCGAAACCATCGCTCAACGTGCGGAAAATCAGACAGCGCGATCCCTTGGCGCTCGAACGAAGACACCCATGGCCAGGTGGCCATATCGGCAATCGAATACTGACGCCCACCAAGATATGCGGAAGAACCCAGTCGTTGATTCATCACGCCATAGAGACGCTTGGCCTCGTTCGTATATCGGTCGATGGCGTAGGTCACTTTTTCAGGGGCATAGATGCGGAAGTGATGCGCCTGACCCAGCATGGGACCAACGCCCCCCATTTGAAACATCAGCCACTGAAGGACATCGTAGCGTTCGCGATCGGTCTTGCCGAGAAACTTTCCCGTCTTACCAGCGAGGTACAGCAGGATGGCGCCTGACTCGAACACGGCGTAGGGCTTCCCACGTCCCTCTGGGCCTTCGTCATCAACGATCGCCGGAATCTTGTTGTTCGGGCTAATCTTGAGAAAGTCAGGCGCGAACTGTTCATTCTTTGAGATATTGATCGGTAAGGCAGTGTAAGCAAGTCCTGTCTCTTCAAGCATGATCTGGACTTTCTTTCCGTTGGGCGTTGGCCAGGTATAGAGCGTGATCATTGGGCAGGTCTCCAAGGGTGTTGGTCTAAAAGATCTTTCGTGACGCAGAAGACATTATCGGACTGTTCGTGGGTTTCAATCCAGGTGACGGGTAGCCCTGAGAACTCCCGCATACAGAGCGCTTCACAGGCGTCCTTCTCATGGCCGACCTCGACGACGAGCAGTCCATCAGGACTCAGAAAACCGGATGCCGCGTGAAGAATTCGCCGAACCAAGGCCATGCCGTCATCTTTTGCATACAAGGCCAGATCTGGTTCATGTTGAAATTCTCGAGGCATGGCAACGGATTTGGCCTCGGGAACATACGGTGGGTTCGAAATGATGAGATCAAAAGGTCCCAGGTCTTTTGGGATATCTGAGAAGAGATCGCTCTGAATGAGCGTTACCTGATCAGTGACCTCGTAGTCCTCGCAGTTGAGTTGTGCAACTTCCAGCGCGTCTTTGCTCAGGTCTGTTGCAACAATTGTTGCCTGGGGAAACTGGTCTGCCAACATGATGGCCAGACAGCCTGAGCCTGTGCAGAGATCAAGCGCGCGACTAATCGAACTCGGCTCGCGGCACCACGGGGTGAAATGGGTCAGGATGAGCTCTGCGATAAACGAGCGGGGAATCAGGACACGCGGATCTACGCGAAACGGATAGCCTTTGAGCCAGGCGATTCCTGTGATGTAGGCAGCAGGCTCTCGGGTCTGGACGCGACGATCGATGACGGATTGAATCTCGTGCGTCTGCTCTGGCGTGAGGGTGAGCGACTCGATGGCATCGTCACTGTCGAGGGGGAGATCCAACGCAGCGAGGGCAAGCCAGCGCGCCTCATCCCAGGCATTGAGTGTTCCCTGGCCAAATTCGAGCTGGGCCTCGATAAAGCGCGCCTCAGCACGCGCAATCATCTCGCCGAGGGTCACGTCTCGACTCAGGCCGCTGCTTTGAGCAGCGAACGAATCGCCCGCTCGTAGATTTCGCGAAGTGGCTCTAGGTCTGCAACGGCAACGGATTCGTTGATCTGGTGGATGGTCGCGTTCACCGGGCCAAACTCGATGACCTCGCGGCAGTGCTTGGCAATGAACCGCCCATCGGATGTGCCACCCGTTGTGGACAGGGTCGCTGTTTTACCCGTGACGGCCTTGACCGCATCAGATACGGTGTTGCATAAGGTGCCCGGTGCCGTGAGATAGGGGTCACCCCCCAGCGTCCACTGAATCTCGAAGGTCAGCCCGTGTTTGGTGAGCACGGACTCAAGACGGTTCCGAAGGTCCTCTGGTGAGCTGACGCTGCCAAAACGAAAGTTGAACTGTGCGCTCAGGGTTCCCGGAATGACGTTTGTCGCACCTGTGCCGGCATGAATATTCGAGACCTGCCATGTGGTGGGTGGGAAATAGGTATTCCCGTCATCCCAGCGCATAGCGGCAAGCTCCGTTAGTGCGGGCGCAAACTGATGAATGGGATTTATCGCCTGATGGGGGTAGGCAATGTGCCCCTGTTTGCCTTTGATGATCAGGTTGCCAGAAAGCGATCCGCGTCGACCGTTTTTGATCATGTCGCCAAGGGCATCGACGCTAGTGGGCTCGCCAATGATGCAGTAATTTAAAAGCTCGCCTCGGTGGGCAAGTTCCCGAACGACCTGAACCGTGCCGTCAATAGCGGGACCCTCTTCATCGGAGGTAATGAGATAGGCAAGTCGTCCTTCAAACACCGGCGTTTCGGCAAGGAAGCGTTCTGTCGCGACGACGAACGCCGCGATCGACGACTTCATGTCTGCGGCCCCACGGCCGATCAGCATCCCGTTATCGAGGGCTGCTGAGAAAGGGGGGTGCTGCCACTGATCCAGTGGCCCTGTCGGAACGACATCGGTATGGCCTGCGAGCACAAGCGTCGGGCCGGGAAGGCCGCCTTCGCGGACTGCCCATAGGTTGGTGACCTCACCGAACCGAAGAAACTCGACCTTAAATCCCAACGGCGTGAGTCGCGCTGCGATCAGATCGCAACAGCCCGCATCCTCGGGCGTGATGGATGCGCGTTGAATCAACGCTTGTGCAAGGGCGAGGGTCTGATCGGAGGGGGCGGCAGAGATCTGGGACATGGCGTTAGGTCAGGTCACACGTTATCGGATGGGTTTTGCACGATCAAGAAAAAGACTTTGGTAGAGGGGCTCTGAGAACCCTACCGAAATCTTTTCCCCAAACTCAAGGACCGGTCGTTTCACAATCAGCGGCTGCGCCATCATCAGTTCGGCAGCACTCTGTTGATCGACGATCTGCGCCCGCGCATTGGCATCGAGTGCCCGCCAGGTGAGGCCACGGCGATTGACCAGGGCGTCCCAAGGCAGATGCGTGAGCCAGCGATCCAACGTGGTCTGCGCCAGGCCTGATTTCTTCAGATCGATGAACTCGGCCGTGATGCCTTGTTTGTTGAGCCAGGCGCGGGCAGCCCGAACCTGGTCACAGTTCGGAATGCCATAGAGTCGCGGCGTGGACTGAGATTGGCTCATGAATTAGTCGCCACGCAGCAGTTCGTTGATACCCGTTTTCGCGCGTGTCTGCGCATCAACCCGCTTGACGATGACAGCACAGGCGAGGCTGTATCGCCCATCGGCAGAGGGGAGACTACCGGGCACGACGACGGCGCCAGATGGGACACGTCCATAGCTGATCTCGCCCGTCTGACGGTCGAAGATCTTGGTGGATTGGCCAATAAAGACACCCATCGACAACACGGCGTTCTCTTCGACGATGACCCCCTCGACAACCTCAGACCGGGCACCAATAAAACAATTGTCCTCAATGATGGTGGGATTGGCCT
>JBDLRA010000108.1:0-4559 GCA_039800285.1 Pseudomonadota bacterium | reverse complement strand
GTTCAATCCGTTCATTCAGTACGGCACCAAAACCCCGATTTTTCGCCAACCCCCTCCTGCCGTACCGCGAACAAAAGTCAGGAGGTTCTGAGACGAAACGGGGTTTGTGACGGATTTCGGGGTTGGGTGGTCATGAGGTCAGTCAGGAGCCCAAAGCAAAAAGATTGTTCTGCACTCCCGCTCCTGTTATGGGTCGGATCGGGGATTCAAATTGGGCTCCATGTTGTGCTGCAGCACAGACCTGGTGTTTCCCCGGGGATTATCTGCACCACACACCGGAATCTGCATACTTCACCCCATCCAACATCAGGAGTCAGCTGTGCCACGACCAAAGAAAACATGGGGTGAAAAAATGAAGGCGAAGCCGCCCCATCACGTGATCCTCGATAAAGATTTCGCGGGAATCCCCAAGGGGTCCAAATTGCATATCTCATGCCCAATCGAGGTGGCGGCTGAGCTGAAGACGATCACGCCTGGCTCCACCATGTCGATCCAGGCATTCAGGCGCAGATTGGCAGAGAAAAATCACTGCGATGCGACCTGCCCAGTGTCAACATCTCTGTTTCTTAGGATCGTGGCGGAGCACTCCTGGGAAGAGTACAGCCGGACCGGTAGCACCAGGGACGTGGCCCCTTTTTGGCGGGTTTTAGAGTCCAATTCACCCATGGCAAAAAAGCTGAGTTTTGATCCGGCCTGGATTGACTTACAACGGGAAATTGAATCTTGAGAAGTCTGCCACAGTCAGCAGAGAACATCATCGCCTGCACTCAATGACAGCAAGAGCGCTTTTGGGCAGTCCACGCGCCTGACTCTTTCGAGGAAGTACGGCAACGCAGGGTTACGGAAAAATCGCGCAAACCCTTGTTCGAATTGGATTTTTTCGAACTCGCTCAGTCAGGTGGTTCTGAGCAGAACAGCGTCTCAATCGCGCTGAAGCCCCTGTATGAAGGGACTTTTTTCAAGCTCTGGTCAGGAGGTGACCGAGAAAAAGTTAATCAGATCAACAGCTTGTCTGCTGCGTTTGAAAGATTGAAGATTTGAAGAAACTTTGCATGGCGGGGCAAAAGCGATTGTTCGACCAACACGCTCTGTTTTACCCCCCCCTATTTTTGGTGGGGTCGGGGATTCGAACTCACCAATCGCCAGGGTTCGCGCCTGATCCCATTGATACGGCGGTCATCACCCTATGCGCCTGGCCCAAAGATGACCCACACTGACGTGTCTGGTGTGTGATTCTCGAATCGATGCGCCTCACCCTTGGCCGCAAAGAGCAAGTCGCCAGGCGAGAACTTCACGCGCTCTTCCTCGCGAACAAAATCTCCCTGACCTGAAACAACGACGTAGACCTCGTCGCGGTCATGTGGCACTTGCAGATCGGGACTAGGGGGACGATACCAACGGACCTCAAGGCCCGGGGTGTTTAAGACCTGCTTGCTCAATCGGTTCGCAAGCATGGGTTTCGCATCCGCCTGTTCAATGGTGACGCGCGTGGGAGATTTCGGACCCGTCATCGCTTTACGTAGCTGTTAAGATACGCCTCTGTCAGAGCATCTTGCAGTGACCGGTTGGCAGCATATGCTGCAAGCGTCGCCGGGCGCTGGACACCTGACATCAGCCTTGGGCAAGGTTCAGGCTCGCCCAGCACCGTGATCACGGGGATACGCTCGGCGTAGATGGGCAAGGCATAGTCCTCGTCATCGTCCACCACACCGCGCACCCGGATCTTAGCCGACGCTTGCTCAATCTCCATGGCGATCACCGAAGTCGCTTTTATTTCCTGTGCGGTGGCCGGCCGCAGCCCAGCGGTACGCTGCGGATACAGCCGATCAACCATCATCACCAACGCACGCTCTTTCTCCTGCGGGTCCTCAATCAATTTTGCCTTTCCGAAGGCCATGACCGATCGGTAATCGGCCGAGTGATTAAACCCCGACCGAGCCAGGACCAAAGAATCCAGATGCGTGACGGTCAGGCAGGCCGGCTCACCATGGGTGAGATTTCGCAACATGCGACTGGCGCTACTGCCGTGCCAGTAAAGGCGACTGCCCTCGCGCCAAAAGAAGGTCGGCGTACAAAAGGGCTGCCCTTCAACGACATAGGACACATGACAGAGCATGGCTGCGTCCAGCAAGGCATGCACCGTGGCGTGATCGTAAAAACCACGGTCGTGTCGTCGCTTGACCTGATTGCGGTCCGATACCCGATAGCCGGCTTGCCTTTGTTCAGTCATGATTACGATGACTCCTTCATCACATTCAGCATGGACATGCCCAGTCCTGCCGCCCCCTTCGCCATCAGAGTGTCGGCTGCATTCAGGCGATCCCTTGGCTCACGGTTCTGACTCAACTTGGCTTTGCCCTCCATCCGGGTGATGGCGATTTCGATACCCACAATGGCTTTGAGCATGCCGTCGATGTACTCGGGTGCGGAATCACCCATCTTCCACGGTTTGGGCTCGCCGGATTCATGGGTTCGTGTCAGGCGAGCCACGACGCCCCGCACGAAGCGCTCCTCATCCATCACCGACAGACGGCCGTGCACATGCACCACTTGGTAGTTCCAGGTGGGTACCTGCCGGTGTGTTTCGTGCTTGCTAGGGTACCAGTTGGGCGAGATGTAACTCTCATTACCGCGAAAGATGACTAGCACCTCTGCGCCTTCTTTGCACTGCTGCCACACCGGATTAGCGCGAGCGACGTGAGCAGTGAGTACGCCAAATGAACCTTGGGTTGGATCTAACTCAAAAGGTATGTGATTTGCGTCCAGCCCATCCCCACCCAATGTGACAAGCGCGCCAAGTGGGTGTTGTTCAATGATGGCACGCATCTGAGAGGGCCGCTCCATCGCGAAATGGGCTGGGATATACATCAACTTATCCTTCGAGTTCACTGGAATCAAGCTCATCTTGCTGTCAAACTGGTTTTATTAGAAGATCCAGTGCTTTACATAATCACCATACCAGTTGAAGACCACGCAAGAAACCGCCAGTTACCGAATCTATGAATTGATTCGCAACCGCATCGATTCGGGCGCCCTGATGGCTGGAGAAAAACTGCCATCCACTCGGTCGCTTGCGGCCGATCTTGGCGTTTCACGTAGCACCGTGGTGGTGATCTACGAACAACTCGCTGCAGAGGGTTACATAGAAACGGCTAAAGGCGCACGCGCACGCGTTTCCAGCGAGATTATGTCTTCTCAGATTAAGCAAAAACCATCAGACAGCACCCCCCCCAGACAAGCCGCTGCGCTTTCAGGATATGGCCAACGGCTAAATCAACTCTCCCTGCCTCAGCCCCCGATGGCAGATCCTCGCCACATCAATTTTCTTTACGGAGCAATTGCGGACGAAGATTTCCCAACGCTTACATGGCGCAGGCTTTACAACCGAATGCTGACACAGCGGCAACAGCATCTGTACTACCGGTCCCGGGAAGGTGAGGAACTGCTGAGAAAGGAGATCCGGGGATACCTGATGAGAGCGCGCGGCCTGCAATGCACGGCCGAACAGATACTGATTGTGCAGGGTGCACAACAGGGACTCGAACTCTGCTCCAAGCTTCTGATTGATCCGAGAAACCCTTTGGTGATGGAGGAGCCGTGCTACCTGATGGCTCGCCGCACCTTTGAAGCAGCAGGAGCAAAGATCATTGCCACGCCGGTGGACGAGCAGGGAATGGTCACTTCCGCACTTCCTGAAAGACGCTGCAGCCTTGCCTACGTGACGCCATCGCATCAGTTTCCCTTGGGGTCGGTGATGTCGATCAGTCGCCGCCATGCGCTACTGGCTTGGGCACAGCGCTCTTCGAGTTGGATCCTAGAGGACGACTATGACAGCGAATTTCGCTATGGACTACGTCCGGTTGATCCCTTGCAGGCGCTGGACAACAGCAGCCGTGTGATCTACATCGGAACCTTCTCCAAAGCGCTTTCGCCACAGTTGCGGTTGGGCTATTTGGTACTGCCACATGCGCTTGTCACACCGTTTCGTCAGGCCAAACAGTTGGCCGATAGGCATGCGCCCGTGTTGGAGCAGGCAGTGCTCGCCGAACTCATTCGAAGCGGAGCCTATGAACGCCATCTGCGCCGTCTGAAGCGAGAAAACGAACGTCGCCGAACCGCGATCGTAGAGTCGATTTCGAGACATCTGGGCTCCCGTGCACGCGTGGAAGGCACAGACTCGGGGCTCCACGTGGTCGTCTGGTTCAACGGAATACCGAGACGCGCCGAACAACGATTTATCGATAAAGCAAAGGAACGAGGGATCGGCATTTGGCCCGTTACACCGCTCTACGCTGAGGGTGGCAGGTTTCGCAAAGAGCGTTGTGCCGGCTTCGTGCTCGGTTACGCAAGTCTCAAGGTCGCAGAGATCGACAAAGGTATCCGAATGTTGGCCGCAGCGCTGCCTTAGGGTGATCGAACCATCACAAGGCTCGAATCCGACAAAGTATTGCGCCGCGATGCCAATCAAATGGTACTCATCCGCTCATCGGCAGTAGGATCGAGCTGAGGCATCAACCATATCTAAATGATATTTAGATCGGTATGCTCGCTTGATCTAT
>JBDLRA010000107.1:0-3782 GCA_039800285.1 Pseudomonadota bacterium | reverse complement strand
TCGAACCCTCACGCCATCACTGGCACCGGATTTTGAGTCCGGCGCGTCTACCAGTTCCACCACCCCGGCAACAGGACCGACAGTATACCTTCGCTGGGATGGCTAGCCCTGCCATTGCGGTAGGGCTAGCGTCGTTACGATAAAACGGCTTTAGTCGATCTTTAGACCGGAACGCTTAACGACATCACTCCAGCGAGTTTGTTCGGCTTTAATAAACTTGGCGAAGTCCTCCGGGGTGCCGGGACCGAAGACGGCATTGTCGCGGCTAAACCGGTCTGCCACGGGTTTGGTCTTCAACGCCGCACTAGCGGCTGCATTCAGTTTCGCCACAGTGGCCTTGGGAACTGCGGAAGGCACCATCAGCCCATACCACTGAGATGTCTCAAACCCTGCGTAGCCCTGCTCCGCCACCGTTGGCACATCCGGTAGCGCAGCGATTCGCTCTGGCATCCCGATAGCGATGGGGCGAACCTGGCCATTTTTGATGTAGGACATCAGGGCGGGCGCACCAGCAGATGCGGTGTCGGTACGGCCTGCGATCAGGTCAATCATTTGAGGGCCGGTGCCGCGATAGGGGATGTGCACCATCTGGATACCCGTCACGAAGGCCAGATACTCATAGGCAAGGTGACCGGCACTGGCGTTACCCGCAGAACCGTAGTTCAGGCGGCCAGGTTTACTTTTGGCATAGGCGACGAACTCTTTCAGGTTCTTGGCCGGTACATCGGGGTGAACGACAAACAGATTCGGAACGCGTGCCAACAACGAGACGGGCTGGAAGTCGCGGTTCACGTCATAGGGTTGTTTGGCCATCGCGAAGGGGTTCACAGCCAGCGTTCCAACGTGCCCCAAGATCATCGTGTGGCCGTCAGCTGGTGCCTTCAGTGTCTCTACCATCGCAATCGTGCCCGCACCACCGGGTTTGTTCTCCACGATCACGTTCTGACCCAGCACCTTGCTCATCTCTGCAGCAACGGTTCTGGCAATGATTTCTGAAGTACCACCGGGGGCAAACGGCACAATCAGCCGAATCGGTTTGCTGGGGAACTCTTGGGCCAATGCAGTGCTAGGCAGGCCAAGCGCGGCGGTGGTTCCGGCAAGCGCTGTGGCAATCGCAATTTGCCGGCGTATTGTTTTGATGGATCGCATGTTGTCTCCTTTATGTTTTCTGTTTTCGGTTACCGGATCTTGAGAACTGATCCTTAGAACTGATAGCGACGCAGGCCGCCATCCACTGGTATTACCGTACCAGTAATGTACTGTGCGAGCGGCGAAACCAGGAAGCAGATTAGCGCAGCGATATCTTCGGGTTCTCCATAACGCCCCATCGGGATCTCGTGCTCGGACTGCCAGGCTCTGTATTCGGGGGTGTAGTTGCGACGGATCTGGTCACTCATGATGCGGCCGGGGGGGATGCAGTTCACAGTGATCCCCTTTTTGCCAACTTCGCGAGACAGCCCTTTGGACCAGGAGTGCATTGCTGCTTTTGCACAAAATGCCCCGTTAATCCCATCGGGCTCTGACTTTCCGGTGATATTGATCACCCGCCCCCAGCCATTGGCCATCATCTGGTCCAAGAGCTTGTGGGTCAGCTGGCGATGTCGGGTGAAGTTAAGGGTGATCGCCTCGTTCCACTGATCCTCGCTGGAATCGAGCTTAAAAGGGCGTGAACCGCCGGCGTTATTGATCAAAATTTCTAGCTTGCCCAGCCCTGCCAACACCTGATCGGCAACCTTGCCCGGGGCGCCTTCCTCCATCATGTCCTGAATCACGATGACGGGCTTATGACCACCGGCATCGGTGATGATCTTTGAGACCTCCTCGAGCTGCTCGCGACGACGGCCAGCGATGGCAAGTTTGACCCCTTCTTTACCCAGGGCAATCGCTGTGGCGCGTCCAATTCCTGCGCTTGCGCCGGTGACCAGGCCGGTTTTGCCGGCAATACTTAATTCCACGGTTTGTTCTCCTCTTCAGTCCGCATTTATAGTGGTGCGCAACAACCCTACTGCTGCAGAGAGAATTGTATTCAAAAGCCATGGTGACCCTTAATGCCATCACGCTTCATCGCGAAGCAAAACCTGTGTTCCAGGACCTATCGCTAACCCTAGGGTCTCATCGCACCGGATTGATCGGCGATAACGGTTCGGGCAAGACGTCGCTACTGCGGCTGATCAAGGGCCTGATGGAACCGAGTTCGGGAAGCATCTCAGCACCCGATCAAATTGGGTTTGTGTTTCAGAACCCAGACCATCAACTCCTTTTTCCGACGGTAATGGAGGAGCTCTGCTTTGGACTAAAGGAGCAAGGTGTTTCTGAGTTAGATGCCATCGCACGGGCCAAGGCGCTTCTGATGCGTTATGAGATGACGTCCCTGCAAGATCAACCAACCCATGTACTGAGTGACGGACAGAAACAGCTGCTCTGCATTCTGTCGGTGCTTGTCGATGGCGCATCCCTGTTGCTACTCGATGAACCCTGCGCGAGCCTTGATCGACGAACAACAAAACGTGTGATGGGGTTTATCGCAGACCTGCCACAGCCCGTCATCATGGCAAGCCATGACTTGGCGCTGGTGGAAGACTTTGATGAACTAATCTGGCTCGAGCAGGGTCGCGTGCAGATGCGGGGCGTGCCCGCATCGGTCATTCCTGCTTATCTGTTACACACGGCAAAGAATTGATCTCGCTCTACATCGCGAAGACTACTTGGCTCCATCGCATTCCTGCGGGGATGAAGCTGTTCGCATTGCTCGTCGCTTCTATTGCGATCCTGCCCATTCAAAATCCGATCCTGATCACAATCGGATGCGGTCTAATCGCCCTGGTTTATCTCTCTTTCGGCAGGGTGGGGTTCGAGCGGCTGATCGGGCTTCGCGCGATTTTGTTGCTTGTTTTTGGGCTGGGTATTTTTCAGGGCCTGTTGATGAACTGGCAAATCGCCTGGTTATCCGTCACGCGGCTTTTGCTCATGGTCATGATTGCGGATCTGGTCAGTGCGACAACGCCGATGCAAGACATCATGCGGGTCGTACGCCCAGTGCTGCTGCCGCTTCAATTCGTTGGGCTTAATCCTGATCGCCTGTCGTTAGCAGTGGCGCTGGTAATCCGGTACATTCCCTTGCTGCTTGCGCAATGGCAGGCACAATCAGCCGCCTGGAATGCGAGATCGAAACGACGCCCGGGCCTTCGGCTGATCCCACCGTTTATGACGCTCACCATGAACCGCACCGACAAAATTGCAGATGCCATCACAGCAAGGAAACAGAGACGTGAACACTGAAGCGACAGCGGCTAACGATCGGCTTCGTTATCGTGATCTTGTGCGGATCGCGCTCTTTGCCGCCTTGATTGCGGTAATGGGGTTGATTCCTAAGGTCGATCTGCCCTTTACTGCAGGCGTTCCCATCACTGCGCAGACACTCGGCGTGATGTTGGCGGGTTTGATCCTCGGGCCTCGACTGGGGGCCCTCGCCGTGATGCTGTTTTTGTTTGTTGTTGCCCTGGGCGCACCAGTGCTATCCGGCGGTCGTGGCGGGCTTGGCGTCTTTTTTGGGCCAACCATTGGATTTCTTGTCGGCTGGATCTTTGGCGCAATCGCCTGCGGCCTTATCCGAAACAAACTGGATACGCTTTTTCCGAAGCGTCCCTTTTTGAGTGCGCTGATTGCCGCATCGGTTGGTGGAATTCTGGTGATCTATGCATTCGGCATCCCCGGCATCTCGCTACGCACTGAGTTGGCACTCGATAAAGCAGCGATGGCGAGCGCCATCTTTATTCCCGGCG
>JBDLRA010000106.1:0-6923 GCA_039800285.1 Pseudomonadota bacterium | reverse complement strand
CGCACCAAGTGCCACTGTCATATAGCCCAGCTGCGACAAGGTTGAATAGGCAACAACCCGTTTGATGTCGTTCTGGATGATGCCCAGAAACCCCATGAATAGCGCCGTAATCGCACCAATGATCAGAACGAACGACAAGGCGATATCGCTCAGCTCAAACAGCGGAGACATGCGGGCAACCATAAAGATTCCTGCGGTCACCATCGTCGCCGCGTGAATCAGTGCCGAGATCGGCGTAGGACCTTCCATCGAATCGGGAAGCCAGACATGCAACGGGAACTGCGCGGACTTACCCATCGCACCAATAAACAGACAGATACAGGCCACCGCCAACAACGGCCAGTCGGTATTCGGGATCAACGAGATCGTTTCAGTTGACAGCTTGGGAGCGGCCTGAAATACCTGGGCGTAGTCCAGCGAACCCGCATGGGCGGCGATCAGCCCGATGCCCAGGATAAAGCCAAAGTCGCCCACGCGATTCACAAGGAATGCCTTCAGGTTTGCGTAGATCGCAGTCGGCCGGGTGTACCAGAAACCGATCAGGAGATAGGAGACAAGTCCGACTGCCTCCCAGCCGAAAAAGAGCTGCAGAAAGTTATTGCTCATGACCAGCATGAGCATCGAGAAGGTAAAGAGCGAAATATAGCTAAAGAACCGCTGATATCCGGGATCATCCCGCATGTAGCCGATGGTATAGACGTGCACGGCCAGCGAGACGGATGTCACCACAACCATCATGGTGGCGGACAAGGTGTCAATCAAAAAGCCGACTTCGAAGCGAAGACTACCAATGACCGCCCAGGTGTAGACCGTGCCATTAAAGACGTTACCAGCCAGGACATCCGCGAGCACAATGATGGAGGCCACCATGGAGACGGCCACGCCCGTGATCGTGACCCAGTGCGATGCAGAGCGACCGATTTGCTTGCCAAACAGACCAGCGATGATCGCTCCAAGAAGAGGGGCAAGCGCTACAAGAAGATAAAGAGAGGTCATGACCGACTAGCCCTTTAGTTCGTCGAGCTCTTCAACCTCGACGGTATTCAGATTTCGGAACAAGACCACCAAAATGGCCAACCCGATCGCAGACTCGGCTGCCGCAACAGTGAGAATAAAGAACACAAAGATCTGACCAGCGGCATCGCCTAAGTAATGAGAGAAGGCAATAAAGTTCATATTCACCGCCAAGAGCATCAGTTCGATCGCCATGAGCAACACGATCAGATTCTTGCGGTTCATAAAAATACCGATCACGCTCAGGGCAAAGAGAATCGCCCCAAGTGTCAGGAAGTGGGCCAGTGTCAACATCTCAGACCTCTTCCTTTTTCTTGGTCACGGGTGCAACAGAGACCAACTGAACGCGATCCTGGGCACGGACCTTGACCTGCTGCCCGGGATCCTGGTGCTTGCTGTCCTTGCGACGGCGCAGCGTCAGCGCAATCGCAGCAACAATCGCCAGTAAAAGAATCAAGGCGGCAATCTCGAAGGCATAGACGTAATCGGTATAGATCAGCTTGCCCAACGCACGGGTGTTGTCATAGTTCTCCGGCAAGGGGGCCACTGCGCTCTCGGGCACGTTAAAGCTTCGGATCAAGATCGCCGACATCTCAAAAATAATCAGTCCGCCCACCGGGGCGGCCACCCGGAGATTTGCCCAGAAACCCTGCCGCAGTCGCTCGAGATCGAAATCAATCATCATGACCACGAACAGAAAGAGCACCATTACCGCCCCAACATAGACAAGCACGAGCGTAATCGCTAGAAACTCTGCGCGTAGCAGCAGCCAGATTGCAGCCGCACTAAAAAAGCTCAGCACCAGATAAAGCGCCGCATGCACCGGATTGCGTGCCGTGATCACCCGCAGCGCGGCAAAGACCAAAATGGCTGCAAAGGCGTAAAAGAGTGTGAGGGTGACATCAAACATTCGTGTAATTCCTGAAGGGGCGCATCATCGATAAGGAGCATCTGCCTGACGCGCCTGGGCAATCTCGTTCTCGTACCGATCGCCTACAGCCAGCAGCATCTCTTTCGTAAAGTAGAGATCACCCCGGCTCTCGCCGTGGTACTCGTGAATATGCGTCTCAACGATCGAGTCAACTGGGCAGCTCTCTTCGCAGAATCCGCAGAAAATACATTTGGTCAGATCAATGTCATAACGCGTCGTCCGACGTGTCCCATCGGCTCGGACATCGGATTCGATCAAGATCGCCTGTGCTGGGCAGACCGCTTCACAGAGTTTGCAGGCAATACAGCGCTCCTCACCATTCGGATACCGCCGCAGCGCATGCAGGCCGCGGAATCGTGGCGAATACGGCGTCTTCTCCTCTGGGTACTGAACGGTGATCTTCTTGGCAAACAGGTACCGACCCGTGAGCGCCATGCCACGGAGCATCTCTAAGAGAAGAAAGGATCGAAAAAACGAGACGATAGAGTTCATAACGCGTTCCTCCCTACCAAATCGACCAAGGGGTCTGCATCCAGCCCGCAATCAGTACCAGCCAGACCAGCGTTACAGGAATAAAGATCTTCCAGCCCAGTCGCATGATCTGGTCATACCGATAGCGTGGGAATGACGCCCGCATCCAGATAAAGAGACTGACCACAAAGAAACTCTTAAGGCCTAGCCAGATCCAGCCGGGAATAAAGTCCAGACCATCCACCGGTGCATCCCAGCCCCCAAGGAACATGATCGACGCCAGCACCGAGATCAGAATCATGTTGGCGTATTCGGCGAGGAAGAACACCGCGAACGCCATACCGGAGTATTCGACCATATGACCGGCCACGATCTCCGATTCGCCCTCGACCACATCAAACGGGTGACGATTCGTCTCTGCGACACCAGAGATGAAATACACAACGAATACGGGGAGGAGCGGCAGCCAGTTCCATGACAAGAAATTCAGTCCCAGGTCCTCGGTAAAGAAGCCCTTCTGCTGGCTAATCACAATTTCGGTGATGTTCAGACTTCCGGTGACCAGCAGGACACAGACCAGCGCAAAGCCAATCGCAAGCTCATAGGAGACCATCTGTGCCGAGGCACGCATCGCGGCAAGAAACGCATACTTTGAGTTCGAGGCCCAGCCGGCAAGAATCACGCCGTAGACCTCAAGAGACGTGATCGCTAAAAGCAATAAGAGTCCGGCGTTGATGTTCGCAAGCACTACATCAGGTCCGAAGGGAATCACAACCCAAGCCGCCATGGCCGGCATGATGGTCATGATGGGCCCGAGGATGTAAAGCCCCTTGCTGGCCTGAGATGGCATGATGATCTCTTTGGTCATCAGCTTGACCGCATCAGCAATCGGCTGCAGCAGCCCGAATGGCCCCACCCGATTCGGACCTAGGCGGATGTGCATCCAACCAATGAGCTTTCGCTCCCAAAGGGTTAGATAGGCAACACAGGCCAAGACAGGAAGGACCACCAGCACAATCTTGATCAGCACCCAGGCCACTGGCCACGCCTGACCCAAGACCTGGCTACCCCAGGTCTGTATTCCCGTGATCATGGCGTCCATCAGGCGGCCTCCACTTCAATCGGCCCGATCAGATCACCAAGGTCTGACGTGAGACCGTGGGCCGAGGCAATCTTGACAACGCCCGGGGCGACACGGTCATCGGCCACCACATCGAGTAACGCACTCGCCTTACCGGACTGATAACAACGAGCCTTCATCCCAGTTGCAAGACCCAACCGCGCAAGGTCTGAAGGATTGCCCTCAAGTCGAGGTGGTGCGCTTGCGGGTGTCTCCTGTAGCGCAGGCGCCTGACGAACCACGACATCTGCACGATAGATCGGCACCGACCCAAATCGAACCAACTGGGACTTCGGAGACGCAGCAAGCTGGCCATCCACACTGGGGTCACGCGTGACACTGACGCGCAGATCTGCGATGACCTCGCCTGGTTGCGCCTTCGGCATCAGCTGTGTACGAATCTCTTCTGACGACTCAAAATCAAAACCCGGTACATCGACCAGATTACCCAGCACACGCAACACCTTCCACCCTGGACGGGCCTGTCCGAGCGGCTTCACGACCGCCTGCGTGGTCTGAAGACGACCCTCACAGTTCACATAACTTCCGGAGGTCTCCGTAAACGGGGCAATGGGCAACACCAGATCGGCAACATCCATCACACCATCCTTAAATGCCGAGAGCGCAATCACCGTCGTTGCCGACTTCAGCGCAGCCTTCGCCTGATGGGGATTTGCGCAATCCATGGCAGGATCGATATTGACAAGCAGGTAGCACTCAGCCGCCTGTGTAAACATCGCGGCAGCATTAGGGCCATCCGCAACCGGATTGGCCTTCGCCAGGTAGCCTCCCACGCCGTTCGCACCATCGACAGTAAAGCCAATACGGCAGCCAACAATCAGCGCAAGCTGCTGTGCATTCGCCCAGATCACGGTTGCGGCCGGATGCGCCATCACCGCGTTGCCGAGAAGAATCGCTGCCTGCTGTGCGGGATCACCTGAGCTGACCAACTGCTGGGCAATCGCAGACGCCGCCGACGTGGGCGTTACGCCTTTGAACGCGGCAGGCACCGGCATGGACTTCAACGCCGCTGCTGCGACGGCAATCTCAGCGAGTCGTGCAGACCAATCGGCGGGTGAGGCAAGCATCTGCTCAGCAATCGGCATTGCCCAGTCCTCAGCAACCGCATGGATACGCATCACCTGCGCACCATGGCGGGCTGCCTGACGCAGACGCTGCGCCAAAAGGGGATGATCATTTCGCAGCGAGGACCCAACGATCAAGGCGCGATCGAGGTGCGAGACCTCCGATAGGCGCATCCCAAGTGTCGGAACACCAACAAAATCTTTATCGAATCCCACCTGCCCGAGTCGAGGACGGAAATCCACCGCATCACTCTTTAAGGAACGGGTCAGTGAGGCAAGAAGCGACATTTCTTCCAGCGTGCTGTTGGGCGAGATCAGCGCACGAACCTGATTCGGCCCATGCCCAGAGGCGGTCTTCATCGCCTGCGCCGCTTTCGCAAGCGCCTCCTCCCAGCTAATCTCTGCCCAAGATCCATCGGTTCGCTTCATCATCGGGGTCGTCAGGCGATGCGCGCCAGAGAGCCCTTCATAGCTGAATCGGTCACGGTCGGAGATCCAGCACTCGTTGACCGCCTCGTTTTCGAAGGGCACGACACGCTTGACTTCACTGCCCTTCGACTGGACAACGATGTTGGCACCGATACTGTCATGCGGGCTCACCGACCGCTTACGCGACAGCTCCCAAGTTCTTGCCGAATAGCGGAAGGGTTTGCTGGTTAACGCGCCAACCGGGCAGACATCAATCATGTTGCCAGACAGCTCACTCTGAACTGCGCCCCCAACAAAGGACATGATCTCGGAGTGCTCGCCTCGGCCGGCCATACCCAGCTCCATCACGCCCGCGATCTCCTGGCCGAATCGAACACAGCGCGTGCAGTGGATGCAACGGCTCATCTCCTCGGCGGAGATCAAGGACCCCATGGGTTTATGAAAGACAACGCGCTTTTCTTCGGTGTAGCGCGAGGCTGATGGGCCATAGCCCACCGCAAGATCCTGCAACTGACACTCACCGCCCTGGTCGCAGATCGGGCAATCAAGAGGATGGTTAATCAGCAGAAACTCCATGACACTCTTTTGTGCCTGGCGCGCTTTTTCAGAGTGCGTGAAGACCTTCATGCCAGCGGTCACCGGCGTTGCACAGGCCGGCAACGGTTTAGGCGCCTTCTCGACTTCCACGAGACACATCCGGCAGTTCGCCGCGATCGAGAGCTTCTTGTGATAGCAGAAATGCGGCACGTACAGACCGAGCTGAGTGGCAGCATCCATCACCATGCTGCCCTCGGGCACCTCTACCTTTTTGCCATCAATTTCAAGTTCAACCATGCAAGCTCTCGTGACAGTATGTTTTCGTTGGAGTGGCCGTCAATGCCCTACAGATAGTCGTCCACAAGACAGCGCTTGTGCGTAATGTGATGCTCAAACTCAGATCGGTAATGCTTCAGTAACGCTCTTAAGGGCATTGCTGCGGCATCGCCAAGGGCGCAGATGGTTCTTCCCTGGATATTGCTGGCGACCTCATCGAGTCGGGCAAGGTCTTCCATCGTGCCCTGCCCGCTTTCGATCCGTTGCACCATCCGCCAGAGCCAGCCTGTGCCCTCACGACACGGTGTGCACTGGCCACAGGACTCTTCGTAATAGAAATACGAGAGACGTAACAGGCTGCGCACCATGCACCGCGTTTCATCCATCACGATCACGGCACCAGATCCCAACATCGAGCCCGCCTTGGCAATCGAGTCGTAGTCCATATCACAGGACATCATGATGTCAGCGGGCAGCACGGGCATTGATGACCCACCGGGAATCACCGCCTTGAGCTTCTTGCCATCGCGCACCCCGCCTGCGAGTTCGAGCAGCTTTGCAAAGGGTGTGCCGAGCGGAATCTCATAATTGCCGGGCCGATTGACGTCACCTGAAATGGAAAAGACTTTTGTGCCGCCATTGTTCGGTTTGCCAACCTCAAGGTAAGCCTGCCCCCCGTTGCGAATGATCCAGGGCACAGCGGCAAAGGTCTCGGTGTTGTTAATTGTTGTGGGCTTACCGTATAACCCATAGCTTGCAGGAAACGGTGGCTTAAATCGTGGCTGGCCTTTCTTGCCTTCAAGCGATTCGAGCAGCGCCGTTTCTTCTCCGCAGATATAGGCGCCATAACCGTGATGCGCATGCAGCGCAAACGAGAAATTCGAACCCATGATGTTCTTGCCCAGAAAACCTGCCGCACGCGCTTCTTCAAGCGCGGCCTCAAAACGCTCGTAGGTCTCCCAGATCTCACCGTGGATGTAGTTGTAACCAACGGTAATCCCCATCGCATAGGCGGCAATCGCCATCCCCTCGATCACAATGTGCGGGTTGTAACGAAGAA
>JBDLRA010000105.1:0-7803 GCA_039800285.1 Pseudomonadota bacterium | reverse complement strand
AGTTCTTCGACGGACTCGAGATCCCCCATCTCTAGCTTTGGCATGCCGCAGCAGGCCTGCTTTTCAACGACGACATACGGAATGTCGTTGTGCTCGAGAACCTTGATCAGGTCATGCCCGATACCAGGCTCATTCCAGTTCACATAGCAGGTCGAATAGATCGCCACTTTGCCAGGGGTTCGCTCACCATCTTTGACGGGCAACACCTTGGAGTGCGCTGCTGATTTCTCAAATGTCTTGGTCGCATACTCGGGAACCCAAGCGTCCTTGTGAACGCCCAAGAGCTTCTCACCAATGCCACGCGCCGTTTTGTTCTTTGCTAATGCATTCACCGTCTGCACAACGATAGGAATCGAAGCCAGCTTGCCGTTCGCAGCCGTGTTGGAAAGGGTCACATCGCGGAACTTGGTCGGCGTGCCTTGCTTAAACTGAATCGCCTTCGCCCGCAGCATCAGGTGCGGAAAGTCGAGGTTCCATGGATGGGGAGGCACATAGGGGCACTTCGTCATGTAACAAACGTCACACAGGTAACACTGATCCACCACTTCCCAGTACTTCTCGCGAGGAACCCCGTCCATCTCACCCGTCTCGCCCTCATCAATCAGATCAAAAAGGCGTGGGAACGAATTACAAAGGCTCACGCAGCGACGGCATCCGTGGCAGATGTCAAACACCCGCTCCATCTCGTCAAAACAGGCTTTCTCGTCGTAAAACGCCTCTGACTTCCAGTCAATAGGATGCCGGGTGGGCGCTTCGAGGGATCCTTCACGAACCGTCATGGTGAACTCTCTTTAAATGGGATTAACAACAGACAAACCAGATTCAAGCATCTGCTCCGCAGGACCTTGGTCTCCCAGGGCCCTGCAGATCAACTGCTTAACAACAATTAGGCAGCGAGTGCGTCCAGTGCTTTCTGGAACTTGTTGGCGTGTGAACGCTCAGCTTTTGCCAGCGTCTCAAACCAGTCAGCGATTTCGTCGAAACCTTCTGCACGTGCATCCTTTGCCATGCCAGGGTACATGTCGGTGTACTCGTGCGTCTCGCCAGCAACAGCGGACTTCAGGTTAGAAGCGGAATCACCAATCGGCATATCCGTTGCGGGATCGCCCACTTCGGCCAGATAGTCGAGGTGGCCGTGTGCGTGGCCGGTCTCGCCTTCAGCGGTCGAACGGAACAGCGCAGCAACTTCCGTGTAGCCTTCTACGTCAGCCTTGTTCGCGAAATACAGATAACGGCGATTTGCCTGGCTCTCACCTGCGAAAGCATCCTTCAGATGCTGGTGAGTTTTTGTACCTTTGAGTTGAGGCATCACATCTCTCCTTTAGTTAAACATTGCAACAGGGTTGCACCGGTGCCGATTCCCTGATGACTGCCCCAAATGGGACACCCCTTTTGAAATCGAACAGACGCAGTCTAGGACCCGATTTTAGAAAAGTCCAATTGAAACTTCCTTATTGATTGATAAGGTTAATCAATCAGTCGTCTAGGACATTTTATCGACAAATGGCATTTTCCGGGCCGCAGCTCGCAGGCATAAAATGAGCCCTATGAAGATCCCCTCTATCGGCCAGACAAGGCGTCTGCTCGCCAAACGCGATGTTTCGGCGCAGGAAGTTCTTCAGGACCACGTGAAGCGAGTCCACGCGCTAAACCCAGCCCTGAATGCACTTCCCACCCTCTGCCTGGACCGGGCCGTCGCCGAGGCTAAGACGATTGACAAAAACTTATCCGGACAAATATCTCGCCAGCGGCTAGGGCCCCTTACCGGAATGCCGTATGCCGCCAAAGATATGTTCGACACACAGGGGGTGCGAACCACTTACGGGAGTCCGATTTTTGCCGATCGTGTTCCGGAGAAGGATGCCGAGATCGTGCGTCGAATTCGACACGCAGGGTCTGTGCTTATCGGGAAGTCGAACACACCGGAGTTTGCTGCGGGCTCCCAGACCTTTAACACCGTCTTTGGGGCTACCCGCAATCCGTGGGATCGCACCAAGACCTGTGGTGGCTCCACCGGCGGTGGCGCCGTCGCGCTGGCCACTGGCATGGTGAGTGTTGCTGACGGCTCCGACCTGGCCGCCTCACTTCGTAACCCCGCAAGTTTCTGTCATGTGGTGGGCCTTCGCCCCTCGAGTCACCTCGAGCCCCGGCTACAGACCGGCCTTAATCCGTTTAACACGCTATCCATGGTTGGGCCCATGGCGCGAACCGTTGACGATCTGCGAGAAATCTTTCTGGCGATCTTTGATCCGCAAGGCTGCATGCCCGATCGCCCACTGGCGGACTGGGTCGCCCTGCGCGACGCGCAGGCGAAGACACAGCCCCGATGGACGAGTCGCAAAAGACTTCGGATCGGCTGGGCGCCGACCTGGGGCGGCCTCCCCGTCGATCATCAGGTCACCGACGTGATCAATACGATTGGCCATCACCTGGCCGATCAACAGATTGAACTCGTTGAGGCATTTCCCACGCTGCCCGATTTTCGATCCGCATTCCTCACCCTGCGCGGTGAATACTTCGTTTCCGAATTTAACGAGCTGCTGCAACACCATCGTGATCGCTTAAAAGACACGGTGATCTGGAATATTGAGCAAGGCCTCGCGCTCAAGACCACAGAACTCGTTCGTGCACAAAAGCTACGCCATCTGACCCGACAGCGGCTCGAACAATTTATGGCAACGCATCAGCTTGATGGCATCGTTGGTCCCTGCAACCAGGTACTGCCCTTTGATCTCAACACCCCCTATATCAGCGAGATTAACGGGGCACCGCTTGAGACGTACATCGACTGGCTAGCCTCCAACTTTCTCGTGACCGTCGCAGGACTTCCTGCCTTATCGTTGCCGGGTGGATTCGCACGCGATCAATCCACCGGCTGCGATCTACCCATTGGTCTTCAGCTCATTGGACGATGGTCAGAGGACCTACATTTAATGGCCGTTGCAGAACATCTCGAACGAGTGCTCACGCCGATCAGCAGACGCTCGCCCCCCTTGTCATAACACCACCGCATTCCTTGCCCTCTGAGGTAGCCGCTATGCCCCATACGCCGATCACAAACCCACAGCGTCTTGCGAGTCTTCGCAAAGACTACGCCCAGGCGTCCCTTGATCTCCCCGACGTTGATGCAAATCCAATTCATCAGTTTGAGCGCTGGTTCCAGGAGGCCATGAATGCTGAAGTCCTTGAGCCAAACGCCATGACCCTATGCACTATTGACCCCGATGGCCGGCCGTCTGCACGCATCGTCCTGATCAAGGGTATTGATCAACGCGGCCTGACATTCTTTACGAACTACCAAAGCCGCAAGGGCAAGGCCTTGGAGAAACACCCTCACGCTTCAGTTGTTTTCTTTTGGCCAGAACTGGAACGACAGATTCGCATCGAAGGGCGCGTCGAAAAAGTTGCTGCCGAAGAGTCTGACGAATACTTTCAGTCGCGTCCGATTAAAAGCAAACTTGGCGCCTGGGCCTCGCCTCAGAGCGAGGTCATTCCCAATCGTGAATGGCTAGAGCTACGCCAGAAAAACCTTGAGACCACTTTCCCAGCAGAGTCCTCTGTCGAGCCCCCAAGGCCAGAACACTGGGGTGGCTATCGCCTCATGCCCGATCGATTTGAGTTCTGGCAGGGCCGCCGCTCGCGACTGCACGATCGGCTTCACTATCAGCGAGAAGGCCGCATCAGCAGCGAGCCGGCGCAATGGACTATTGAGCGATTAGCGCCTTAAATTCTTTTTCTGCTTTTGTCACCTTTGGGGCAACCACCATCGCGCAATAGCCCTGGTTGGGATGTAGGTTGAAATAGTTATCGTGCAGCGCTTCTGCGGGCCAGAAAGTCAGCGCAATAGGTCGCGCCGCGGACGGCCCAAGACCCTCCGCACCGGGACAGGACGCATCAACGAGCTGTGTCACCGCAGGCTGGCTGCGCTTACGCGGGGTTAGACGGTCAATTAGGTCGCTCGGCACCGTAGCCACATCGATTGCGCGATGGGCCATCAGATCAATAGCGGATCGGGCAAGCGCAAGCTGCCTTGCATTCGTCGCGAAAATCACAGAGCGATACTGAGGCCCGATGTCGTCACCCTGACGGTCCAGTGTCGTCGGATCATGAATCCCGAAGAACACATCAAGCAGATCGACGTAATCCAACTGCTCGGGATCAAAATCAATGCGAACCACCTCCGCATGACCCGTTGTCTTTGTGCAGACCGCTTCATAGCTTGGAGAGGCGAGATGCCCGCCCATGTATCCGGACTTCACCTGGATGACGCCCTTCAACTTCTGATAGACCGCCTCGACACACCAGAAACACCCACCGCCAAACACTGCTGACTCTAACTGCTTCGTCGTCATTCAGAACTCCTCTTAAGATAACGTGATGCCCAGGCAAGCCCAGTCTCAGTGCCCGCTGCAGGACGATACTCGCAGCCGATGAGCCCTTGATAACCCAGGGTGTCAATCCAATCCAGCAAATAATGAATCGATAACTCGCCTCGATCAGGCTCCTGTCGCAGGGGTACGGACGCAATCTGAATATGCCCAATACGATCGATGAAATGAGAGAGCCGTCGCGACAAATCGCCCTGAAGAATCTGGAGATGATAGAGATCAGCCTGAATCTTTAGGTTCGTCCTTCCCACCTGGGAAAGCATCTCACCCGCCTGCTCGATCGAAGTCAGAAAATATCCTGGCATATCACGGCCGTTAATCGGCTCAATCGTCAGGGTAATTCGTTCGCGCAATGCCTGATCACAGGCCCAGGCGAGGTTCTCAGCCAGCCGTGCTTGTTGCGCCAAGAGCGACTCATTCGAATCGATCAGCCCACTCATCACATGAATCGTGGCGCAATCAAAAGCAATTGCCGTTTCGATGGATTGCAGCACCGACTGACGAAACCGCATCTCCTGGCCGGCACGGCACCCGAAACCGCGTTCGCCCTTATCCCAGTCGCCACACGGGGCATTGATCAGCCCCATGGTCAGACCGTGTCGGGTCAAGAGCTCTGCAATGACCTCTTTGGAATCGTCATAAGGGAACAGACATTCCACGGCGTCAAACCCTGCCCGACGGGCCGCCCCGAAACGCTCCAGAAAGGGAACCTCGGTAAAGAGAAAACTTAGGTTGGCGGACAGGCGTGGCATCGCTTATTCCAATCTCTGCAAAGGACTGCACGAATTATAGAAACCATTCGAGGGGATTTCCCTTATCCTTGGCGTCCTGAAGGATCCCAACCGGGCCCAAACCCCAGAACAACTTTTACTGCGTCCTATGCTGAATCCATTTCTGAAGACACTACTGCTACCGCTTGTGGCGAGCCTCGCCTTAGTCCAAAGCCCTGCCGCTTTGGCCCAGACGAGCACTCAGACCGTCACCCCGCTCGTCTCTCCCGCAACCCTAAAGCAGCTCATTGAGCGTAAAGCAGTTCGGGTTCTAGACATTCGGGAGCTCCTTCAGAACGACGACAAGACACCCAATTACGCCGCGGGACACATCCCTGGTGCCGTTGCAGCCCCCTACTCGGATATCCGTGGTACCGAGGACAATCCTGGTGCCGTCATCAGTGACGAAGAATTTTCGAGTCTTCTCAGCAAATGGGGCATCCAACGCGACACGCATGTCGTGATTGCGCCCACCGGATCCGACGGGAGTGACTTCGGTGGGGCGGCTCGGTTTTACTGGACGCTGAAACTCGCGGGGATCTCGAAGGTCTCGATTCTCGAGGGCGGCCTTGGCGCCTGGGGAGCTGCAGGCTACCCGCAGGAGACGACGACACCAGCGATCAAGCCAT
The DNA here is from genome assembly GCA_039800285.1 of Pseudomonadota bacterium. Lineage (GTDB taxonomy): Bacteria > Pseudomonadota > Gammaproteobacteria > Burkholderiales > Burkholderiaceae_A > Lacustribacter. The sequence continues at coordinate 2,016 of JBDLRA010000105.1, read as the reverse complement.
CGGGTATCAAGGTCACACTAGATAAGTCGCAGATCGTCACCACCGAACAACTTGCTCACCTGATCAAGCAGCGCGCATCTGGCGCGAAACGATTCGTCCTGACCGATTCCCGTAACGAGGATTATTTCACCGGTGTTGAGAAGCACTCTGCGCAGGCGCGGGCCGGAACATTGCCGGGCGCGAAGAATTTTGATCATGAAGAATGGTTCCAACTGAACACAGGCAAGCTGCTGCCAAAGCCACAGCTTGAGAAGCTGGCAAAAGAAGCTGGCCTGATTACCAACGATGAAGTCATCACCTTCTGTAATACGGGCCACTGGAGTGCGACGACCTGGTTTGTTTTAAGTGAAATCCTGGGGCAGAAAAATGTTCGGCTCTACCCCGAATCGTCAATCGCTTGGTCCAAAACCAAGAACCCGATGGATAACGAACCGAAACGCTCAAAAGTTCTCCTCGATCAGTTCCGACAAGCGGTCGCCAACCTCCGCAGCTAAATGAACCGACTTCTCTTAAGCCTGCCCGCCATCGCTGGCGTTCTGGCAGTGACCTGGTATGCCGGTCTTCGCGCGGGGTTCTTGCTCATTCTTGGACTTGGCTTCGGCGCAGCGCTGAGTGGCGCGAAATTCGGGTTCACAACAGGCTGGCGTAACCTGATTGTGCAAAAAGACCCTTGGGGGATGGTTGCGCAGATGGTGCTGCTTGGTCTGTGCAGTCTGTTGGCATTTCCACTACTACACGCCAACCCAGACGAAATTGTGGGTGCCGTCTCCCCGATCACATGGGCTCTGCTTCTTGGTGCCGTTCTGTTTGGATTTGCTATGCAGCTTGCAGACGGTTGCGGCTCAGGAACCCTCTACAAGGCGGGTTCGGCATCACCGATTTCATGGGCAGTGCTCCCCGCTTTCGTGGCGGGCAGTTTTGTTGGCGCCTCTCACCAGCCAGGCTGGGAGTCACTTGGCGGGCCGCTCAGCCAACCAGGGACATCAAACACCGTGCCCGCCATTGATCTCCTCGCAAAGTTTGGTCTGACACAGGCTCTGCTATTCACAGTCGCCGGGTGCCTGCTCATTGCGGTACTCAGCATTTTGTATAGCCGCCGCTATCACAGTCAGAAAGGTCAGCCGCTTCCGAAAGTACCACCGCGCTGGCTCTGGGGCGCCCTGTTTCTGGCGCTGCTCTATGCGGTGCATCTCGTCATTGCCGGTCAGCCATGGGGGATCGTCTACGGGCTTGGGCTCTGGGGTGCGAAGGTGGTCAGCGCAGTCGGAGTCGATCTGTCGCAGGACGCATTCTGGGGTGCTGCGCCACACGCCACACGAATCACAGAGCCCTTGCTGTGGGATATGACCTCGGTGACTAATATCGGTCTGCTCTACGGTGCCCTCATGGCCAGTCGCTGGAATCTCAAAGCCACATCCGCAAGCATCTCCCCAGCGCTTGCTCAGTTCGCCGTAAGCATTCTTGCCGGGCTACTGATGGGGTATGCGTCTCGCATGGCCTATGGCTGTAACGTGGGTGCTTATCTCGGTGGTATTGCCTCGGCAAGTGCCCACGGATGGATATGGCTTGTGTTTGCCTTCTTTGGTTCACTGATCGGCGTGCGTGCGCGCCAGAAAGTGGGGTTGGCATGAGTCGCGGCATTCTTGCCTTCTGGATCGGTCTGATTGCCCTTGTGCTGATCGATTTCAATCTTTTGGCGACGCCTCGCGTGGAACCGGCGCCGTTTGCACTCGGCAGTGGCGCACTGCCCACAGGCGGTCACTGCTCCGGAAAATAGCGACAGCGCTCACCAATGACAACAACACCGATGATCCAGACACCCGCTTCCTGCCCGCTATGTACGCCATCGTCTGAGCAGGTGCTCTGGTCGGATGCGCAGTTTCGCGTCGTCGGTGTGAACGATGATCAGCACCCGGGGTTTGTCAGACTGATCAGTCAGGCACATGTGGCTGAGGTCTCAGATCTGTCAGCCTCCGCCCAGACCAGAATGTTCGCCCTGCTCGTCGGGATTGAATC
>JBDLRA010000104.1:0-10578 GCA_039800285.1 Pseudomonadota bacterium | reverse complement strand
TGGACCGCCGCCACATCTCCCCGTCGGACATACTTTAGGAGTTCTCCGATCGTGGCATGTGAGGGGGTAATCGCCACGTCGACACGACCGCCTTCCATTAATTCTGCGTAGGCTCGGCGATTGATCAAAGCGATGACCCGGCGAGCTCCCATACGCTTAGCCAATAAAGCAGACATGATGTTGTTTTCATCGTCGTTCGTCAGGGCCAGGAAGAGGTCCATATTGCCCACGTTTTCTTGGGCAAGCAGTTCTTCGTCAGTGGAGTCCCCATGGAGCACCAGCGCTTGGCCGTTGAGATTCTGGGCTAAGACATTGCAGCGGTGACGATTGCCTTCGATGATCTTCGGGGTCATGTAGCTCGACACCCCTTTTGCGACCCGCATACCAATATTGCCGCCACCGGCAATCATCATGCGTTTCACAGATCGCTCTTCTTTTCGAAGTTCTTTCGTGACCTGTCGAATGTGCTCTGTGGCGGCGACAAAAAACACCTCGTCTCCTGCTTCGACAAGCGTATCGCCATCCGGCGCGATCGCACGATTGCCGCGAAAGATCGCCACAATCCTTGATTCGATATGCGGCAGATGCTCACGAAGGTCTCTCACGGGATGCCCGACTAATGGACTATCGGAATCCGCTTTCACCGCCAGCATGCTGACAAGGCCCCGGGCAAATTCCAGCACCTGAAGCGCTTCAGGGATTTCAATCAGTTTAATGAGATAGTCTGTGACCGTCTGCTCGGGGCTGATCGCCATATCCACTGCAAAGGCCTCTGGCGCTAAAAGATCTGGGTTCTGCACCCACTGGGTAGAACGGAATCGCGCAATCCGTTTGGGAACGTTAAAGCGTCGATGCGCCAGCAGACAGGCGGCTAGGTTTGCCTCGTCATTTGCCGTTACGGCAATCAGAATGTCTGAATCGCCCGCCCCAGCCTCCTCAAGCACACTCAACGAAGTCGCGGTGCCATGCACTGTTCGCAGGTCAAACCGCTCCTGAAGCAGCGATAGACTTTCGGCGTCTGTATCGACAACCGTGATGTCATTTTTTTCCATCACCAGTTGCTCAGCCAGACTCGCTCCAACACGGCCAGCACCAAGAATGAGAATTTTCATAGCAGGGGGTTCTGGCGTTTGCGCGCCTAGCGTTTATCGATACCCAGCTGTTTCAGCTTGCGGTAGAGATGGGTGCGCTCAAGTCCGGTACTTTCAGCCACGCGGGTCATGCTGCCATTTTCTTTTCGCAGGTGATAGATCAGATACGCGCGCTCGAAGGCATCTCGCGCTTCCCGCAGCGGACGATCCACATCAATCTCGGCAAGCGCCTGCGTCGCCGCATCCCGCATCGAGGCAGGTTCGGAGGCAGTTCCCGAGGGCACGGGCACCGTCTCGGGCGGGGGCGGCATCGGCACCAGCTCGGCATATTCCGTCTCGGGCTCCTGATCCAGAGCATAGGCTGATGGCTTGATTGGCGTTGGGCCCCGGCGAATCGGCTGGCGCGTGAGCGCAGCTTCAATCGTCTGCAACAACTTACTCAATGCAATCGGCTTCTCAAGAAAATCAATGGCGCCAATACGCGTTGCCTCTACGGCCGTCTCAATCGTGGCATGCCCCGACATCATGATGACCGGAGCAGTCATGCGCTGATTCGCCACCCATTCCTTCAGTAGGGAAACCCCATCCATATCCGGCATCCAGATATCGAGAAGCACAAGATCGTGATGTTTGGTCGCATGCAGGTCTCTCGCCTGAGCAGCATTTTCTGCCAGCGACACCGAATAGCCTTCATCCTGCAGAACTTCTGAAAGAAGTTCCCGCACGCCGATTTCGTCGTCAACGATAAGGATGTCAGCCATAACTTTGCTGCGATTGTTGTCCCACAGGGGGATTGTGAGTCGCTTGGTCAAGTTTCGCAAATTCAACCACTGCGGCGGCACCCGTTTTCTGCACTGGATCAAGCTCACTACGATTCACCAGGCTGACGCGGCCATGATTTTCTTCAACGATCTTTTTAACGATTGCCAGCCCCAGACCACTGCCTTTTGCCTTGCTAGTGAAGTAAGGTTCAAACAGGCGTCCGCGCATCTCCGGCAGAAGGCCCGGCCCATTGTCTAAGACCATCAGCCGTACCCGCGTCTCCGCACCCGTCTTGTGCTGATCAAGACAGAGCGTAATCTGGCCTGAGACATCATCACCAACCGCGTCTTGCGCATTCTGCAGCAGATTGTGAACCACCTGAATACACTGCGCGCGGTCAGCCATGACCCAGAAAGCATCGCGAGACTCAGGCCATTGAATCCGTTGGTCTGTCGCATAGAGCACCCGCATCTCTCGGAGTAACTGCCCCAAATCCAACGGCTCCGGATTCGCAGCAGGCAGTCGCGCGTAATTTCGAAACTCATCCACCATGGCTTTCAGAGAGGTCACCTGCTCGACAATGGTCTTTGTCGAGTGGTGCAGCAGCTCCGCCTCCTCAGGACCAAGCCGATCTTTTAACCGCCGCTCCAGTCGCTCTGCAGAGAGCTGTATCGGGGTCAATGGGTTTTTAATCTCGTGGGCAAGCCGTCGTGCAATCTCCGCAAAATCCCGGGCTCGCTGGGCGGAGAGGAGCTCCCCGATGTCATCAAAGACCACCACCGCCTGAGGTTGTTTCCCTAAAATCGTCGATCCGCTCACAAGGAGGGTCATCGTCTGACCATCTGAGCGCGCCCCTTCGTATTGGAACTGCGTATCAGACGTCTTTGAGAGCCCATCAGCAAGGGTTGCGACACAGCCACCAATGCCGGCCAGCTCGGCCGCAGGTTTCCCCCGCCAGACAGACAGATCGAGCCCCAAAAGTCGTTCAGCGCTAGGGTTGTAATCCAATAACCGCCAGTCACGATCCAGGATCATCACGCCCGCTGATAGTCCCGCCAGCACCTGCTGCAGAAACTGATTCGATTCCTCAAGGCGCTGCCGACTGCGTTGGGCCATGTCGCGCGCCTCATTGAGCTGGCCTGTCATTTCGTTAAATGAGCCGACCAGGACGTTTAACTCATCGGTTGAGCTTGGATCCACCCGAAGTGGCCGATAGTCCCCCGAGGCGACCGCCTTCGTGGCACGTTCGAGTTGTCGAAGTGGCCCAGCAAGCCAGCCACTTAACAAGACCGCACTGAGCAATGCGCCAAAAAAAGCAAGAAGCAGAGTCAGTAAGAGCGTGACCCCATAGATTTTTCTCAGGCCCTCTTTGCCTAAAGTGAGCTGCTGGTAATCGCGAACCCCGTCATTTAACGCCTCAAGGTTTTTCGCAAGGCCATCAGGAATTGGTTCCACCCACTGCACAAACCTGGTCTCATCTCCGAAGGGGGTTCTCCGAATCGTCATTGCAATCGCTCTGACCTGCAGCCCGCGATCCACTGAACCCGGCCGCGGCTCAACCGACAGGTACTGACGCGCCGCCCTTGCTCGATTCAACGCCTCCTGTGAGGGTAGCTCCGGCACAAGACTCGAAAACTGGGCACTCCTACTAGCCAGGACACGGCCCGAGCCCGACATCACCAGAATATCCGCACCCTCTCGACCATCAACGGCACGCTCGATTTGACTCGTGATCTCACTGGGCGGCACTTCTTCAATTGCCAACGCAAGGCGTCGCGCGCGCGAAGAGACATCTGCTGACAAGGTGTCTAATGAGGCACGCCCCAAGGAGACGCCCGACTCCAGGGCAAGATTCACACTTTGTGAAAACCAGGTATCAATCGTTTTAGCCAGAAACTGAGCAGAAATAAATGAGACCAAGGCAACAGGAATCGCACCGATTAAGGCAAAGGCGATTGCCAGTCGAACCATCAAACGCGTGCCAAAGACACGCCGCTTATAGCGGCGATAAACACGGACGATCACCGCGACCGTGACTACGACCATGAGTAGCGCAACGACAGAATTCGCTGCGACGAGCCAAGGGTAGTAACGATCAAATGCAGAGCTGCTCGAACTGGATGCAGCCAACAACAGCATGAGCAGGGCCGCTAGGCCCAACACCAGCAGCAGCGCAGCGCGCAGCGCGCGACTCACAGGCTCCCCTCAAGCAGGGTGACCAGGGGTTTCAAGGCAATCCAGTCGCTCGATAGCGCCCAGTCACGGTTGGTAAATGCATTGACCTGAAGCGGCTTCGGAAGCTGGCTGCTGTCAAGTCGGACACGAAAACGGGCTTCAAAATCATTCGGTTTTTTCTGAAAATCTTTGAGTGCAGAAATCAGTTTGCCCTCATCCAAAACCTTGGCGATGACCCACGACCTTAGGGTTAATGCCCCGGCTAAGGCTTCCTCTAAGGTGGCGTAGCTCACCTGATGTAAGCCGCCAAGGCTCACACGGTACTGCTGGGTGACCGCGTGATAACTCAGCCGCGTTGTCTTCGATTTTCGAATGACCTTTTCATCAAACCAATACCATCGGTCACGCGAAAGTTCGAACTCCGTCACGAAATAAAGCGGAACCCCACGGCTTACTGCATCCACAAGCACTGGACTGAGCGAGACCGCAACGTTGGCACTGAGTCCCCAGTCCCCGTCGTTGTCCACAACGAAACCCGGATCTGAGACGCGAATCGACTCGACCTCATTTGCCTTCGCCTGGAAAGAGGACCCCAGCAGCCCAAAAAGGCAGAGCGAGAGAACGAGAAAAACCCTGAGACGACTAGGCTCCCAGTGCAGGAATTTTTTCAAATTGTGCGTAAAAAAATCCATCCTGGTCTTGTCCGTGTTCCAGATCTGCAATCGGATATACCCGTCCTGGCGCCGGCAAAGACCTGGCATCTGACGTCCTTGCGAGAAACGCCTCTTGCTGGGCTTCACCTTCCTCAGAAAATACCGAGCAGGTAATAAAGATTAATTCTCCCCCGGGTTTCAGTCTGCGCCAAACCTTATCCAGCATCTCCGCCTGAATCACTGACGCTTTCGCAACATCTTCCGGGGTTCGCTTCCAGGCGGACTCGGGATGACGTCGGGTAACCCCTGAGGCGGAACAGGGTGCATCCAACACGATCAGATCAAACGCCTGATCGCGAAGCGCCAATGGCCAGCGTTCTGGGTTGAGGACATTCGCCTCAACAACAGAAATCTGTGCCGTAAGCGTAGGCTGAACCCTCGGAAGGTCGCGCACTAATCGAGACAAACGACGCTGGGATAGATCCATGGCCCATACTGTCCCGGTGAGGGTCTGCGCAAGCGCAATCGACTTACCACCCGGCGCGGCGCAGGCATCGAGAACCTGAAGCGGGCCCGGGTGTCTTTGAAGAACGCCCTCTAGTAGGCCAACCAGCTTCTGAGCGGCCGCATCTTGAACACTCACAAGGCCTTCGGAAAACCCCGGGAGTCGATCAACCCCAACTGGTGGCGACACCCTCACCGCAACCGGCCCGACCAGAGTTCCTTGAAGGCCTGCTGCAGCGAGCATCTCTAGATAGTCTTTCGGTCGCTCCGCAAATCGACCGGCAAGTCTTACGGTAAGCCCTGCGCGAGCAGCAAGTGCTGAAAGGACTACATCCGCTTGGTCCTTGTAATCTTCCTGGATTTTCTTAATCCACCACGGAGGCGCGTTATAGCGGGCAGTTGGCTGATGCCAGTCAGCCGCTGCGAGCGCAGCGTTCGCCAATGTCTTGCGCAACAGCGCGTTCACAAACCCCGCGGATCCTTGACCCGCAAGTTGTTTGGCAGCCGCGACCGCCTCGTCAACAACAACATAATCAGCCCGACGCTTGTCCGCCAGTGCAGACCAGGCGATAGCAAGCAGTCCTTGTAACAACAGATCCGGCTCACGCGAGGCAAGTCGTTGGAGCCGTACTCTTGTCAGCCCCCAATGACGAAGACCTCGATAAACGAGGTCTGTCACTGCCGTCGTCGTTGGACGCTGCGCTGAATTTTCTTGAGAAAAGATGCCCGCAATCACACGGGCCGCCTCAGCAAAATCCGCTGACAGCGGCCGCGCGCGATGCTCAGCCATTCATGGTCCGAGCAAGTTCCTGAAGACGAGCAATACGCTCCTCCGTGGCAGGGTGCGTTGAGAACAATCCTGCAACCCCACGCGCAGACAGCGGATTCATGATCATCATCTGCGCCGTTTCAGGGTGACGCTCTGCCGCCTCAAAAGGAATCCCTCGCGCATAGCGATCGATCTTATCCAGTGCACTTGCCAAGGCCAAAGGATCATTCGACATCTCTGCACCACCCCGGTCGGCTTCAAATTCCCGAGCGCGTGAGATCGCCATCTGAATCAGACTCGCTGCCAGAGGGGCAAGAATCATTACGGCAATACTCACAACCGGATTCGCTGGGCGACCAGAGGCGTCACGGCCACCAAAGAACATCGCAAAATTTGCCAAGGCCGAGATCGCACCAGCCATCGTGGCAGAGATCGTCGAGATCAAAATATCTCGGTGGGCAACGTGCGCGAGTTCATGGGCCATGACCCCGCGCATTTCGCGCGCAGATAGCACCCGCATGATGCCGGTCGTTGCTGCGACAGCGGCGTTCTCAGGGTTCCGGCCTGTTGCAAATGCATTCGGGGCATCTTCGTTGATGATGTAGACCCGTGGCATGGGAAGGTCCGCCTTTTGGGCCAGCTCTTTGACCATGTTGTAGAACTCGGGCGCACTGGTCTCATCGACCTCTTTCGCGTCGTACATTTTCAGCACGAGCTTGTCAGAGAACCAGTAGGCGCCAACATTCATCACCAGCGCAAATGCCAAGGCCATGAGCATGCCGCTCTGACCGCCAAGACTCGCGCCAATGATGCCAAAAAGGGCCACGATTGCGGCCATGAGTACCGCCGTCTTAAGCCAATTAAACATCTCCGTTACGCCTCCTGAATGGATTCAAACTGCTGACCGACTCTGACCCGCTGTCCGTTCAAAAATTCCCGAAATCCTTGACGCTTTCCTCCAGCCCGCTGAAGCGCGCCAATCTGAAGCGCGCCTTGGCCACAGGCAACGACCAACGCCTCTCGATCAGCCCGGAGTATTTGGCCGGGGAGTGCATTTTTCAAGGGGTCTGACAGTGGGGTTGCGTCAAACAACTTCGCTGCTGCTCCTTGCCATAAGGCCTGTGCCCCAGGCGCAGGATCCAGGGCGCGTATCTGACGTGCGATCTCTTGGGCAGAACGGGACCAGTCGATCAAGGTGTCTGCTTTTTCAATTTTGTGGGCATAGGTTACCCCTGATCCCGATTGCGGTACGGGGGTGCGGCCGGCAACCGGGAATTCCTTTAAAAATGCCACGATCGCCTGGGCGCCCAGCTGGCTAAGCCGATCATGAAGCCGCTCAAACGTATCGTCTGACTGAATTGGCGTCTCCACGGATGTCCAGACAGGGCCCGTATCAAGCCCTTCTTCCATTTGCATGAGCGCAATCCCTGTCTTGAGATCTCCCGCAGCAATCGCCCGTTGAATCGGTGCAGCACCCCGCCAACGGGGCAACAACGATGCATGAATGTTCAAACAGCCAAAACGCGGCAGATTCAGGATACGAGAGGGAAGGATGAGCCCATAGGCCGCAACCACCATCAGATCGGGAGCAAGCGCGGTTAACGCCGTAAATGCCTCCTCGGCGCCCGGTTTTCCCTCGCGTAAAGACAACGGCTGGATCACGGTCAAACCTCGCGCCAGAGCGGCTTGTTTCACCGGGCTTTGCGTCAAAGTCAGACCACGACCGGATTGTCGATCGGGTTGGGTCAACACCGCCACGATCTCATGCCCTGCCTCGTGAAGCGCAATCAAGGCCTCACTGGCAAACCGCGGTGTGCCCGCAAAAACAAGTCGCATGAAGGAATCCGTAGAAGTGGTCTTATGACCGAGCCGACATTCGGTCGTGTCGACGCGCAAATTCGGCATCGACTTCAAAGCTTCCTGTTTCTTTAGCTTTCAGGAGCTTGGTCTTGATCCGGCCTTGTTTGAGCCGAGAGAGGTAATCGACAAATACCTTGCCGTTTAAATGATCAATCTCATGTTGAATACAGACCGATAGCAGGCCATCCGCGTCAAATTCAACGATCTGATCATGTTCGTTTTTTGCACGAACCCGAATGCGATCGGGGCGCTCAACATCGTCGAATATTCCGGGCACTGATAGGCAGCCCTCTTGGAAGACTTTATGTTCTTTGCCTTCTTCGATGATCTCGGGATTAATCAGCACCCGCAGATCCGAATGGTCCTCTGAAACATCCACCAGGATGATCCGCTCGTGAATATTGACCTGTGTCGCAGCAAGCCCAATGCCTGGTGCGTCATACATGGTCTCAGCCATATCTTTCACAATCGCGCGGACGCGGTCATCAATCACCGCAACAGGTTTGGCGACGGTCCGTAACCGTTCATCGGGATAGTGCAACAGTTTTAAAAGTGCCATTTCTTAGCCTCGTCGGTTTGGACGATATCTCATTACGCCCACATTCGATACGGTAACGCCATGTCTCATCATGATCTTGACGCCCCCGCCTTCGAAATAGATGCGCGGACGTCTTATTTTCCCACGGCCTTATCTGAGACACACCCGCCCGTTGTCCGATTATTTGGCCTTGGTAGCGAGACACTGGTGTTTGAGCAGCATCAGCGGCCTGGGGTGGCAATTGTTGGCAGTCGCCGCGCGAGTCAGCAGGGGGTGCTCGATGCGCACTGGTTTGCGCGTGAAATTTCGTCAGCGGGGCTCACGATTATTAGTGGGCTTGCCACGGGCATCGATGCCGCCGCGCATGCCGGTGGCCTTGAAGGCGTTGGCAAGACGATTGCCGTACTCGGACATGGACGAGACAGTGTTTATCCACGATCACATACAGGGCTTGCACAAGAGATCTGCAGCCTGGGAGGGGCCCTCATCACCGAATACCCAGATGGGGTGCCCGCTCGACCTCACCACTTTCCACAGCGAAACCGGATCATTGCCGCCTTGGCCAGGGCCGTTCTTGTTGTTGAGGCAGCCCCCAAGAGTGGGTCCTTGATCACCGCCCGCCACGCGCTCGAACTCGGAATCGATGTCTTTGTCATCCCCGGCTCCATCCATGACCCTCAGACCGAAGGCAGTAACCAGCTGATCCGACAGGGGGCGCAACTGGTCCAGTCACCGACGCAGCTCCTCGAAGACCTGGGCCTAACAGGGGGGCTTTGGTCGGCCTCTTCTCGATCGCTTCGATCACCACCCGACTCGACGACAGTCCCTCAGCTACCGGTTGCTGATCGGGTTCTCGCGGTTCTGACGCACCATCCAACCGACGTTTTAGCCTTATCGGATCAAAGCAAGCTCGATCTCGGTGACGTCCATACCGGTTTACTGCTTTTAGAACTACACGGATTAGCGGCCAGAGTCCCAGATGGAAGATGGCATAAAATATGCCTCGTGTAGATAGTAAGCACAAACATACTGTTGTTTGTGGGCCACGAGAGGCAAAAAAAGGATTTGCAGGTTATCTAAAACTGACCCTATGATCCGCGCCTCTATGAGCAAAGCACTGGTCATCGCCGAAAAACCCTCCGTCGCCTCGGATATTGCCAAGGCCCTGGGCGGATTTACCAAACACGACGACGTTTTCGAACGTGAGGACATGATCGTGGCGTCGGCGGTCGGCCACCTTCTCGAAATCATCGCGCCGGAAAAATACGACGTCAAAAGGGGGAAGTGGTCGTTTGCCAATCTCCCGGTCATTCCGCCGCACTTTGACCTGCAGCCCATTATCAAAAGCGAGGCCAAGCTCAAGACGCTGGCCAAGCTGGTTAAAAACAAAGAAGTCAGCCGACTGATTAATGCCTGTGACGCTGGACGCGAGGGCGAACTGATTTTTCGATACATCGTTCAGCACACGAAGGCCAAGCAGCCGGTCAAACGCCTCTGGCTTCAGTCAATGACGCCAGCGTCTATTCGCGACGCCTTTAGCCACCTGAGAACCGACCAGGCCATGACCCCGCTTGCAGACGCTGCCCGGTGTCGCTCCGAGGCAGACTGGCTTGTCGGAATCAACGGCACCCGTGCGATGACGGCCTTCAACTCTAAAGAAGGCGGGTTCTTTCTCACGACCGTCGGCCGCGTCCAGACACCGACCCTCGCCGTCGTTGTCGAACGGGAAGAAAAGATTCGAAAATTTGTCGCTCGCGACTATTTTGAAATCCACGCCACCTTCACGGCCAAAGCAGGAACCTATGAAGGAAAGTGGTTCTCACCCAGCTTTAAAAAGAACGAAAACGACCCCGAACAGAAGGCAGACCGCCTCTGGGAGCGACCCAATGCGGAATCCATCGCCAAGGCCTGCCAGAATCAAGAGGCGACCGTCTCTGAAGAAAGTAAGCCCTCTTCTCAGATTGCTCCCGCCTTATTTGATCTCACCAGCCTTCAGCGAGAGGCCAACGCCCGCTTTGGGTTCTCTGCTCGAAACACCCTGGGACTTGCCCAGGCGCTGTATGAAAAGCACAAGGTTCTCACCTACCCAAGAACGGACTCCAAGGCGCTACCGGAAGACTATCTGCCAACCGTGCAGACAACGATCGAATCCCTTGGCGAGGCAGCGAGCTTTTCAACACTCGCACGAGAAATCCTCAAGAACAAATGGGTTCGTCCCAATAAGCG
>JBDLRA010000103.1:0-5476 GCA_039800285.1 Pseudomonadota bacterium | reverse complement strand
ATCAGCCACAAACTCACTAATCACAAAGTGTGTCTTACAAGGAACACCTGCTTTATCGCAGACTTGCTGGATCTGGGCACACTGTTTCTTTGCTGCCGTCTCTGCCTGCTCCTTGTAATCCCCAGAGATATAGGCCGCCTCTGGGAGATAGGCTCGGACTGTGGAATCGACATCTAAGGCCACATGAAAACCTGTGATCCGCGCCCCCAGTACCTTGGCCAAAGCAACCGCTTTCTCCAGGCCACCCTTGGATAGATCCGACCCGTCATGAGGTACAAGAATATTCTTAAACACCGTCATCTCCCTTATCTGATTAGCAAACCGTTCCATTATGCAAACGGATGCCGATCGCCTCAATCAAGGGGTATGACTTAGCGCAAGAAATGATGAAAACCAACTGACATTACACGCCCAAGGTGGCGGCCAACAGGCCTCTGCACTCAACAAATGGCGCAGACAGCGGCTAGTCTCGTGACTTTGCCTTTTCTTCATGACTCGGCGCGATGCCGTAGGGTGAGACCAGTCGCCAGACATGATCTGGCACCATGGATCGAAGTCGCTTGGGCTCTTCTCGACGAAGATGAATCACCGATTCAATGGCCTTCATCTCCACCCTTGCCCGCGCAAACTCAAGCCCACGGGGACCGACCTTCGGCATCAGCCAGCCTACGATTGGTCGTAGCCAGTTGGGCATGGCGCGAAGCGGAAGCCCCCCTGCAGCACGGATCGTGTTCTGCATGAATCCCTTGACTGGCCCTTGTCGCTTGCCAGCACTCCCAGGCGCCGAGAGCAAGACCTCCTCTCCCAAGAGAGAGAGCAGCTCAGCCCCACGGGGATTACGAACCACCAGCCACTGCTGACCCTCGCCCCCCATATAGCCCACCGTGATATCCGATAAGGCATTGGTGTAGTCGACACAGGTTCGACAGGTCAGCGGGAAAAAGTCACTAGGCAGCTTCGATAGCGGCAGCATCAGAAAAGGAATCCGCTTCTGACGTCCATCCGTGAAACGAATCTCTACGTGGTAGTCCGCACAGAACTCTAGGTAGCTGATGGTCTCTGGCGTATCCGAAATCAGTCGCAAGAACTCATGAAACCGCTCGGTTGTCGTGTTATCGGAACACGGTGTGCCAATCACGTACAGCTTTTCTAGCTTAAGCTCTGCCTCAAGATTTCTCAGCGCATAGACCTGACAAGGAATCCCGATCACGGCAAGCCTGCGAATGCCCTGGGCGATCGCTGGCTCCAGCATTGCAAGAAGCGGTGCATAGCCCATCCGCATGCCGCGACACTGGGCCAGATCTTCTTTTCGCGTTACCAACACTGGAACTGGCCGCCATGCGTCACTGGCATCCGGTGCCATTGTGATCACGCCGTCGATTAAGCCTTCTTCAAAAAGCCGCTCTGCGATCCTTGTTGTAATTCCTGTCCACTGGGCACCCGGAAGCGGCGCACGAAGTGCGGCGCGGTAAAGCCGCTGATAAGGGCCGAAGAAGAGTTCATCAGACTGCGAAAGCGTTCGCGTTCTGCCATGCACCTGCATTTCCATCTTGGGATAGTCAGGCTGAATGAACTGGCAGGCGGTTGCACAACGCTTTGGATCCGATGTCCGAGAGACACCGCAGTCCGTACATAGGTCTCGATGCGGTGCAGCGGTTTGATCTGTCCAGCGCTGCATCGTCTGTTGTGGCCTTAGGCCGAGAGCCCTCGATCAAGATCTGCCTTCAGGTCTTCAATATCTTCGAGACCCACCGCAATGCGGATTAAGGACTGACGAATTCCTGCCTTGGCTCGGGCCTCTTCAGAGAGCCTGCCATGCGTTGTCGTCGCAGAATGGGTGATCGTGGTGCGTGTATCCCCGAGATTTCCCGTGACGGACATCACCTCGACAGCATTGATGACCTTAAAGGCATTCTGCCGCTGCTCCTCGGGGGTTGCACCCTTGACTTCAAAGGAGACAATCGCTCCCCCCGCGGACTGCTGACGCATCGCCAGCGCATGCTGGGGGTGCGAGGCCAATCCCGGATAAAGCACGCGAGAAACCTTTGGGTGCGACTCAAGCCACTGGGCAAGCCCAAGCGCTGAGGCCGAATGTGCCTTCATGCGCAGGTCAAGGGTCTCAAGTCCTTTGTGTAAGACCCAGGCATTAAAGGGCGATAACGACGGGCCACAGGTTCGTACCACCTGGTAGATCGGCTCCACCATTGCATTGGATCCCGCTACTGCACCACCAAGCACACGCCCTTGGCCATCAATGTATTTAGTGGCCGAGTGCACAACCAGATCCGCACCAAGTGCTAAGGGCTGCTGAAGCGCTGGTGTACAGAAACAGTTATCGACGACCAGTGGCACACCCTTGGCTTTTGCCGCCTTCGCAATCGCTGCGATGTCCGCGATCTCAGTTAAAGGGTTAGAGGGGGTCTCAAGATAGATGAGTCGCGTATGAGGGCCGATCGCATCTGCCCAGGCCTGGGGATCAGTGAGCGAAACATAGCTGATGCTCACCCCAAACTTCACCAGATAGTTTTCAAAGAGCTGGATGGTTGCGCCAAAGAGACTTGGCGTTGTCACGATGTGGTCACCTGCCTTTAAGTAGGCAAGACAGACGGCGTGGATTGCTGACATACCCGAGCTGGTTGCAACACAACGCTCTGCTTCTTCAAGCGAGGCGAGCCGTGCCTCAAACATCTGAACCGAGGGGTTTGTAAACCGGGAGTAGACCACCCCAGGCTCCTGGTTCTGGAATCGACGAGCAGCCTGCTCGGCATCATCAAAGACAAAGCTCGAGGTCAGGTACATCGCCTCGGAGTGTTCACCAAAGTCTGACCGAGTCGTGCCAGCACGCACGGCGCGAGTCGCAAACCGCAGATCCCGCTGGGTCGCAGACTTGGGGGTCTTTTTAGTCGTCATTGGATAAGTTTAAGGCCAACTGACGGCGCGTGGCTTCGGTGCCGCTATTTAGCCGTGCGGATTCCAGACTGTCTAAAAGTTTCTCTGTGATATCACCGGTGATATAGCGACCATCAAAGCAAGAGGCCTCGAGATCTTCTAACTTGTCATTAAAGTCCATGACCCCGTGCTTCATGGCGTCGATGTCCTGATAAATCAGGGCGTCTGCCCCAATCGCCCGGCAGATCTCTTCGTCGGTTCGACCAAAGGCAATCAGCTCGCCACGCGTGGGCATATCAATGCCGTAGACGTTGGGGAATCGAACCGGTGGTGCGGCGGAGGCAAAGATCACCTTCTTCGCACCAGAGTCACGGGCCATCTGAACAATCTCTTGACTGGTGGTGCCGCGAACGATCGAGTCATCAACGATCAAGACACTCTTGTCTTTAAATTCTGAGGCAATCGCGTTGAGCTTCTGCCGAACGGATTTCTTCCGGGCCGCCTGACCCGGCATGATGAAGGTTCGGCCGATATACCGGTTCTTGATAAAGCCCTCGCGATATTCAATCCCGAGTCTAAGCGCAAGTTGCATCGCTGCCGGTCGACTGGAGTCCGGAATAGGCATCACCACATCAATGGACCCGGCAGGGAATTGGCTGCGAATCTTCTCGGCAAGAGACTCCCCCATACGCAGCCGGGCATCGTAGACACTCACGCCATCAATCACAGAATCGGGCCGTGCAAAGTAGACGTACTCGAAGACGCAGGGCTTTAGCACCGCATTCTTGGCACAGATCTTGGAGTGCACCCGCCCATCCAGCGTGATGATCACGCACTCGCCGGGAGCGACATCACGGACCGGCTCAAAGCCAAGTCCCTGCAGTGCAACGGTCTCAGAGGCCACCATCCACTCTTCGCCAAGATCGTCAACATGACGACCCATCGCAAGCGGACGAATCCCGTGGGTATCGCGAAAGGCAATCACTCCATAGCCCGCAATCATCACGACACAGGCATAGGCCCCACGAACGCGACTGTGAAGCGCTTCAACGGCTTTAAACACGGACTGCTCATCCAAGGAGAGCCCCGAGACTGCCTGCTGTAGTTCGTGGGCAAAGACGTTGAGGAGGACCTCTGAGTCAGACTCAGTATTGATGTGACGCCGATCCCGACGGAACATGTCCTGCTGAAGTTCCTCCGCATTGGTCAGGTTGCCGTTGTGCCCCAACACGATGCCGAAAGGCGCATTCACATAAAAGGGCTGCGCCTCTTCTGAGTTCGCTGCACTACCTGCCGTGGGGTAACGCACATGACCAATCCCCATCTGCCCTTGCAGGTTGCGCATATCTCGGGTGCGAAACACATCACGGACGAGCCCGTTGCCGCGGTGGATGTGAATGCGCTTACCCTGGGCAGTGGCAATGCCAGCGGCATCCTGTCCACGGTGCTGAAGCAGGAGCAGCCCATCATAGAGAAGCTGATTGACCGCCGAATGCCCGACAACACCAATTACGCCACACATACCCGTTCCCCTTGCTCTTTAAACCACGACTGCGGCATCCGAATTCGTTCACCCAAACCACCAGGCAGCCACGGGGCTGCCGTTTTAATACCCCACTCTAACGCCGGACGCGTCTTTGATAAACGCCAGCTCGACTGACTGGGCAGCGAGGTCATCGCTGCAAGAATCGCCAACGCCACCACGATCAGCGCACCACGTGCAGCGCCAAATGCCATTCCAAGCACACGATCAATCGTTCCAATCCCTGCAGCCGACACCATTTCTTTGAGCAGTAGGGTCACCAGCTTTCCCACGATCAACACAACAACCAAGATCAGCAAAAAGGCCACTGTCTGCTCAATCGCCGAAGGAATCCATTCCGGCAAAAGTACGGCAGCCTCACCGGCCAAACGGCTCGCTGCGACAAAGGCCAGCACCCAGACCGCTAAGGAGGCGATTTCTTTGACCAACCCTCGAAACAAGGACAAGAGCGTTGACGCAAACAGGACAACGAGGACAACCGAATCAATCCAGGTGAGCTCGTCGAACCAGGCCATGATTAGGGACCGATCACAGCAGCGTCATAGCCCTGTGCCTTGGCGCGATCTCGAACCTGTGTGGCAAGTTCCTTGGTCGCAAAGGGACCGATTCGGACACGATGCCGTTCTGCGCCTTCTGCATTTTTTATAGTCTCAATCGCAACGGTGTGCCCCCCTGCTGTGAGCTTTGCCTTGACCGCGTTTGCCGCCTCGATCTTGGCGTAGGCGCCAACCTGAACTAAGAACTTGCCATCAGCAGTCGTCACGGGCTTTTGCGACGCTTTCGATTCAGGATTTTGCGACGCCTTCGGTTCAGCCTTTGGTGTGTCTGTGCCCGCCAGAATCGCAGCTGGGTCCTTTTTAGAAGCAGGCAGCGTTGATCCAGGCGACGCCGGTGCTGCAGTCGTCGTTGCGGGAGTTGCCGCAGGTGCTACCACTGGGGCAGCCGGTGGCGTTGCAGCGGGTTTCACAGCTGATGCGGTGTCGGACTTTGGAGCGGTATCGCCCGCAGGTGGTTGTTCTGTCGTTACGGCAGGTTCAGAAGAAG
>JBDLRA010000102.1:0-6743 GCA_039800285.1 Pseudomonadota bacterium | reverse complement strand
AACTATGACGACATTCAAATTTAGGCAGGTCGCATTTGCTGTCGCGATCTCTGCTGTAGCTGCCGGCCCTGCGCTCGCGCAGACGGACGCTGAAAAGGCCATCGATCGCTACCGTGAACTGGTTGCCGATGGCAATCCCGCTGAACTCTGGGAAGCCAAAGGCGAGGACCTCTGGAAAAAGAAGCGTGGCCCCAAAAATGCTTCGCTCGAGAAGTGTGACCTCGGTCTCGGAGCGGGAGTCGTGAAGGGCGCTTACGTCTCACTCCCTCGTTATTTTGAGGACACCAAGAAAGTCCAGGATCTTGAGACCCGTCTCGCGACCTGTATGGAGCAACACCAGGGGATCAAGGCCAAGGCTTCAAGCTACAACCGAGACGATCACAAGGACATCATTTCGCTGGTTGCCTGGATCGCCTCTGAGTCGCGTGGCATGCCTGTGAACGTACCGCAGTCTCACCCAGAAGAGCAGCGTTACTACGAAATGGGGAAACGCATTTTCTTCTATCGCGCCGGTCCGTATGACTTTGCCTGCGCAACCTGCCACGCAGAAGACGGCAAACGTATCCGTCTGCAGGGCCTGCCGAATCTGACACAAAATGAACCAGCCGGTAAGGCGTTTACCTCCTGGCCTGCTTATCGTGTCTCGAACTCTCAGCTTTGGCCGATGCAGAAGCGTCTTGAGGACTGCTTCCGTCAGCAGCGCTTTCCGTATGTCGAATTTGGGTCTGACGTGACCATTGCCCTGTCCTCGTACATGGGTGTCAACGGTAAGGGTGTGAAGTCACTCGCCCCTACGATTAAACGATAAGCGCGGAGAACCTGAGATGAAGAAGACAACATTTTTAATCGCGGGCGTATCCGTGGTCTTGGCAGGCTGTGCGACGATGTATAGCGCTGCCGACTATCAGAAGATGGCGAAGGATGCTGTATCGGCCTCATTCGCAGAGAAGGGCATTGCGAAGAAAGATCGTATTAACCAGGATGCCGTTAACCTGGCCTGCTCGCAAGCTGAGATGACGGGAACTCCTTTATCAGGTGAGGCGACCCGTAAGCTCGAGGGCGCTGAATTTGCAACGATCAAGTATCCCGCCGACGGAAAGTTCCTTGGTGACTGGAAGGCGGGCGAGCGGCTTGCGCAGGACGGTCGCGGCAGCACTTATAGCGACAAGGCTGGCAGCGCGAATGGGGGTAACTGCTATAACTGTCATCAGATCAGCAAGGCAGAGATCTCCTACGGCACATTAGGCCCAAGCCTCTATAACTACGGCAAGCTGCGTGGCAACTCCGAGGCTGTTGTGAAGTACACCTGGGGCAAGATCTACAACGCCAAGGCGTTTAATGCCTGCACCAACATGCCCCGCTTTGGACATCAGGGCATTCTGACTGAGGCGCAGATGAAGGACCTAATGGCACTGCTGTTAGATCCGAGCTCGCCGGTCAATCAGTAAGGAAAGACAAGGCCCGGCAGATTCGTCTGCTGGGCTTTTTTCGTTTTTAGACTTGGAGATGGAGTTCGTAAGATGCAATTGAATCGACGTGAGTTTCTGAATGTGATGGCAGCCGGTTCCGCGTGCGGAATGTTTGGCTCATGGGCGAGCGCCGCACAGGCGGCTTCCAAGGGCCAGCAGCTGTATGACATTCCGAAATTCGGGAACGTCAGTTTTTTGCACTTCACCGACTGCCATGCGCAGTTGACGCCCATCTACTTCCGCGAGCCCAGCGTTAACATTGGTCTCGGGGTGATGAATGGCCGCCCGCCGCATTTTGTCGGCGAGGAATTCCTGAAGTTTCATAAGGTTCCTGCGAATACCGCACTCTCGCACGCGTTTACTTATATTGATTTTGAAAAGGCGGCAAAGGCCTATGGCAAGGTTGGCGGGTTTGCCCATCTTGCAACGTTGGTCAAGAAGATGCGTGCTGATCGTCCCAACGCGTTTCTCTTGGATGGCGGTGATACCTGGCAGGGGTCCGCAACCGCCTTGTGGACGAACGGTCAGGACATGGTCGATGCCTGCAAACTGCTGGGTGTCAATATGATGGCGCCGCACTGGGAATTCACACTCGGTGCTAAGCGTGTCGAAGAAATTGTTAAAAAGGATTTCGCCGGCAACATCGAGTTTCTCGCACAAAACGTTAAGACCACTGATTTTGGTGATCAGGTCTTTAAGCCCTATGTGATCCGCGAGCAAAACGGTATTCCAGTTGCGGTGATTGGTCAGGCGTTCCCTTATACGCCGATTGCGAATCCCCGCTACATGGTGCCGGATTGGTCGTTTGGTATTCAAGACGACAACATGCAGAAGATGGTGGATGAGGTTCGCAAGAAGGGCGCCAAGGTCGTTGTGGTGATCTCCCATAACGGGATGGACGTGGATCTGAAGATGGCATCACGTGTCCGCGGGATCGATGCGATCTTTGGTGGTCACACCCATGATGGCGTACCGCAGCCTGTCATTGTGGACAACCCTGGCGGCAAGACGCTGGTGACGAATGCTGGTTCGAACTCCAAGTTTCTTGGCGTGATGGATTTTGATGTCCGGGACGGAAAGGTCGCCGGCTTCAAGTACTCGCTGCTGCCCGTCTTTTCAAAGATGCTTCCTGCTGACAAAGAGATGCAGGCATTGATTGATAAGGTGCGTGCACCCTACAAGGCAAAGCTTGAGGAGAAGCTCGCGGTGACCGATGGGCTCCTTTATCGCCGTGGCAACTTTAATGGCACCTTCGATCAGCTGATCTGTGACGCACTGATCGATGTGAAGGGGGCGGATATCTCCTTCTCGCCGGGGTTCCGGTGGGGAACTAGTGTGCTCTCCGGTCAGGCGATCACTCGTGAACATGTCATGGATCAGACGGCGATTACCTATCCTTACACGACGGTGACCCCGATGTCAGGCGAGATGATTAAGACTGTGCTCGAGGACGTCTGCGATAACCTGTTTAACCCGGATCCCTATTACCAACAGGGCGGCGATATGGTGCGTGTTGGTGGTCTGACCTATGCCTGTGAACCTGGTGCGAAGATGGGTAGCCGCATCACTGATATGCGTCTGAAGGGCAAACCGATTGAAGCCAGCAAGACTTATAAGGTTGCTGGCTGGGCTCCCGTTGCTGAGGGTGCTAAGGGTGAGCCGATCTGGGAAGTGGTGGAGACCTGGTTGAAGGATAAAAAACGGATCACCCCGCGCAAGCTGAATACGCCGCGTCTGATTGGGGTCAAAGGCAATCCAGGAATGGTCTAATCTGTTGCTTTGACAAGGGCGAAGAAAGGGCTGTGATGAGAAATCGTTTTGGAACTATGCTGACCGTTGCACTCTTGGGAGCGGCACTGACGGGGTCCGTCGCGATGGCAAATCCGTTTCCCAAAGGAAATGCAGCGATCGGTAAGAAGCTTCATGACCCCCGTTGCATGAACTGCCATAACAGCATGTTTCCGGATAAAGACGGAACGCAGCTCTATTCAGATCTATTCCGCAAGATGGATACGCCCGCGAAACTGAAAGGCATGATTGAGTTTTGTAACAATCGGACGAACTCGGGATGGTTTGAAGAAGATATCCAACATGTCGCCCGCTATCTGAACGACACCTATTATCAGTTCAAGTAACAGCGGAAGTGTCGCGAAACGAAGGCCCCGGCAGGGGCCTTTCTATTTGTCGTCCTGCGATGTTCCGGACGATGCGGGGGTCTTTACCAGATCGATATTGGCGAGTAGTCGGCCTGCAAAAATCATATCGAGCTCGGCATTACCCTCGGCAGAAAAAAGCCTTACCCCTTCTTGAGGGGCTGGGTTTGTCGACTTAAGGCGTAAGCTATTTCGTGGCCATTCGAAGCGAAGATTCGCCTGCATCGGCAGATAGCCATCCAGATATCGGCGCATCAAAGGTCCTGCCTGAAGCCGGTAGGTCTGGTCATCAACTCGGTCGAGCGCCTTGGACTGCAGGTTGATGCAGATCGATGCACCGCGGGTCACGTTCGTCATCTCGACGTGATGTCCTTTTACTTCAACGGTGCCGACACCCTCGGCGGAGGCAATCTCCAAGGCCATCAGTCGCTTGGGATTAAATGCGATCACAATTTTCCGAATGGGATCGAGTTTGCGATGGCAGGTCTGCAGGGAGACGACGCCTGAGTGAAAGCTTTCCTCATCGATTCTCACGCGTGAGTCATAAGCATAGCTCCCAGGGTCTGGGTGATTGGATAGGAATCGCAGCTGGCCCTCTTGAGCGATATCTGAAAAATCAAGTGCGATCGCTGATCGTGGGGTTCCGATCGCGATCAGAACAGCCATCCCGGCCAGGGCCAGCAGTACGTGTCGTTTAAGGTTTAACACTTATCTCTCACCCAGTTCATGCACCAGTGGAAGGGGGAAGCAGTCGCGTCAGCGTGGGCCAGACGTTATCCAGAAGTCGAATCTGTGCGGATTCGTTTGGATGAATCCCATCGGGCAGAAACATCATTGGGTTTTCCGCAATGCCTTCGAGTAGGAAGGGGACAAGTGGCGTCTCTGTGGACTGTGCGACTTGTCTAAACAGTCCGTCGAACTGACGAGCGTACTGTGGCCCATAGTTTGGGGGGACCCGAATTCCCACTAAAAGCGGCGCTGCGCCAGCGGCTTTGGTCAGCTGGATCATCTGGCTGAGGTTCTTTTTGGTTGTGGCGACGGGCAGTCCGCGAAGACCGTCGTTACCGCCAAGTTCCAATAGGACGATATCGGGCTTGACCCGCTTGAGCGCTGCGGGGAGCCGGGTAAGCCCGCCGGACGTCGTTTCGCCAGAAATGCTGACGTTGCTGACCAGATGGGGGAACCCGGACCGTTTTAATCGGTCTTGTAGCAGGCTGACCCAGCCGGAACCGCGCTTTAGGCCATACTCCGCGGATAGGCTGTCTCCAAAGACCATGATGGTGAGCGGTTTTGTGGTGGTCTGGGGCTGTGCCCACGCTGGCGCTAGACCAATGGTGATGGCTGTGGTCAGGGCCAGGAAAAGCCGGTAAGGCCAAGGCGTTCGGGGAAGTTCCTGGGCAGTCATGGTGGGCGTTGCGGGCGTCATTGACAATATGTCGGATTCAGAAGGTTTGAAAGGAAAGTTTTGAACGCGATTCAAGCGAACTCTATTACAAAGACGGTGCAAGAGACCGCAGGTTCCCTCGACATTCTCAAAGACGTGTCTCTATCGGTTCCAGAGGGCGGTTCGCTGGCCATCCTTGGTGCATCCGGTAGCGGTAAGTCCACTCTGCTGGGAATTCTGGCTGGACTCGATACGCCGTCCTCTGGCGAGGTGTTCTGGTTTGGCGAGCGGATTGACCAGCTATCCGAAGATGATCGGGCCGCCCGTCGTAACGGCCGTCTCGGCTTTGTCTTTCAGTCCTTTCAGCTGCTGGGACACCTAAACGCACTTGAAAATGTGATGCTTCCGCTTGAACTGATGGGGGCATCTGACTGCCGTGCCAAGGCGACTGACATGCTTGACCAGGTCGGAATGTCGCAGCGCCTTTCTCATTTTCCGAAGACGCTGTCAGGGGGCGAGCAGCAGCGGGTTGCCCTGGCCAGGGCCTTTGTCACCCATCCTCGACTGATCTTTGCCGATGAGCCTACAGGAAGCCTGGATGCGGCCAACGGGGAACTGATTGCCAATTTGTTATTTGACCTTCAGGCACGAAATCGCACCACGGTCGTTCTGGTTACCCATGCCGAGGATCTTGCCAGCCGTTGCGATGCGACGCTAAGGCTGGCCGCAGGCCGCACCGTATAATTCGGGGATGTCCCCACCGTTGTTAATGTCGGGCGAGTCAGCCCTGTCTGACTTTCGCCTAGCCCAGCTTCTATCTAAGATCCAGGTCATTGCCCCAGGGGCTGCGGCTGTGAACGCCCGTTGGGCCTATCTGCTGCTGGTCCGTGATGCGCTTCCTGCGGGTGAGCGCCAGGTGCTCGTCGACAATCCGCGGCTACAGGCGATTCTCTCTGCGCAATCGGTGATCCCCGCGGTGACCAAGGGATCGACTCGAATCTGGGTGGTCCCGCGTAAGGGAACAATCTCCCCGTGGTCTTCGAAGGCAACGGACATTCTGGGATCCTGTGGATTCGCATCGATTAGCCGTGTTGAGCGCGCAATGATGATGGATATCGCGCTGAAGAATTCGGACAGTAAGGTCATTACGGCAATCGCGGGCGTGCTGCACGACAGGATGACGGAGTCATGGTTTGCCGACCAGTTGCCACTCGATATTTTTGACCCGCAGCCATCGGTACCCCTGCAGACCATTGCGCTTGGTGGTTCACCAGAGACTGCGCGTAGAGCGATCAGCGCGGCGGATCAGACCCTTGGGCTTGCCCTATCGTCAGATGAGATTGACTACCTGGTGGATGCGTACCTTGGGTTAGGGCGAGATCCGACGGATGTTGAGCTCATGATGTTCGCGCAGGCGAACTCTGAGCACTGTCGACATAAGATTTTTAATGCGGACTTCACTTTGGATGGCGTGCCGCAGGCAGAGTCGCTGTTTAAGATGATCCGGCATACCCACGCAGTCACGCCGCAGCATACGGTGATAGCGTACGCCGATAATGCGGCCATCCTGCACGAAGCGACGGCGGTTCGTTTTGCATCCCAGTCTGGTCAGCCCTCTGCCTACCGTCGGAAAGCCGAACAGGTTCATACGGTTCTCAAGGCGGAAACGCATAACCATCCCACCGCGATCTCTCCGTTTCCAGGCGCGGCAACAGGTGCCGGTGGAGAGATCCGTGA
>JBDLRA010000101.1:0-2849 GCA_039800285.1 Pseudomonadota bacterium | reverse complement strand
GCCGACCGATTTCCGAAGGCGGCGTGCTTCACCAAAAAGGTCAGGTGGAGGTGGTGTCCTCGCTTGAGAAGGATGGCCGTGTCATTCCTTATGACATTCGATTCGGTGTGTTCGTGGTTTTCGAGGGTGATACCGAATATATCCGCAACTGCTTTAAGGAATACATGGTTCGAACGGATCCTTCTGGTCGCTATGCCTGTCTCTATAAGCGGTGGCATCTGATTGGTCTTGAGGTGGGGATATCGGTGGCATCGGTAGCGTTACGTGGTGAATCCACGGGCGCGGCGATCGGATTGAACGCTGATGTGGTGGCCACTTCTAAGCGGGCACTGCGCGCAGGCGAACTCTTGGACGGAGAAGGCGGCTACACGGTCTTCGGCAAGCTAATGCCAGCCTCTCGTTCGTTAGCGATGGGTGGCTTACCGCTTGGTCTAGCCCACGATCTGAAGCTTGTTCGCGATGTGCCTGCGGGGCAGAGTCTGACCTGGGACGATGTTCAGATTGACACCACCCTGACCGCGTATCGGTTACGGAAGGAGATGGAGGCGCTCTATGTTGATGGCGCGCGTCGTTGAGGAATCAATACGGCGGCCATTGACAGCAGAATGAAGACCAAGGCTCCAAGGTCATAGGGGCCAAGTTTTTCTCCGAGGCCGACAACGCCAGAGAATACGCCCAGTGCTGGGATCAGCATGATGGAGAGGCTACTCACAACAGGCGGGAGTTTGCGTGCCAGACGGAACCAGACCACGTGACAGAAACCAAAGATCACGAAGGCATTAAAAAGAATGGCCATCCATTCGCCAAAGTTGGGCCAACGCCAGTCTGCTGACTCCAGCAGTACGGCAGCGGCAAGTACAAAGGTGCAGGTAAACGACATCATCCAGAAACTCAGCGCTGTATTCGAGGCGCTGACCTTCAGGTGGTTCATCATGGCGGTGCCCAGGCCCCAGCCCATAGCGGCAATCAACATGAAACCCAGGCCAAGTGGCTGTCCGAGGAAAGCTGAAAACTCTTCTGCTGCGAGCAAAAGCGTTGCGCACAACGCGAGTAACACCCCCAGTCCGCCACGCCAGGTAAATTCGCCCTTAAAGAAAAACACACTCGCTAAGAGGGCCCACACAGGCATGGTGTAGCCAATAATGGCCGCTCTCCCTGAGCTGAGAAGTTTCACTGCGTAGATCGCAAAGAGGTGCCAGATCAACATATTGCCTATTGCAAGATGGATTACTCGGCGTCGTTCCGCTTTTGGAATAAAGAGTGACTCACCACGGAGCCGCATATAAAGAAAGAGCGCGATGAGTCCGATCACCATGGAAATGACACGGAAGGTGAGCGGCGGAAAGTTCGTCACCGCATATTTCATAATCGGCCAGTTCACCCCCCAGAAAAGGGTGAGCAAGGACAGCAGAATAAGGTCGAGGCGGTTTAGCACGGTAGATGGGGGTGGTCTTTATTGTTCTTTTGCAGTTGACGTAGGATGATAGCGGGATGCGATCTCTCTTGTTTTCCATCGTCACCCTTCTTACGGTCGGAGGGTGCGCAAGCCTAAGTCTGGAGTCACTTCAGACTCGGGCCAAGGCCTCTGACGCTGTCGAGCTCTGCATGGTTTCTGAGACGGGCTGGGATAAGACCTTTGCCGTTGCGTCTGACGAATTCCGGGGCGTCGCCCAGGAAGAAATCAAGGCTCGGTCAATCGACTGCGCTGTCCATCGGCCCGAGATCATTCGGCAGTTGTCCCAGCAGCTACGTGAAGAGCGTCGGCGATACCAGCAGCTACGCTATGATCTGTGGCTTGGCATACGTCGCGGTTTTTTCTTCTAATCCACCATCCCATCTGAAATGAGTCAGCATCTGGCAGCTATGCGCGCTGCGCTAGGGTTGTTTATTGCCGGTGGACTCTGTCTCACCACGCTCGATGCAGTCGGCAAGATCCTGATGTCAGAAGTGGGCCTGCCCTTGTTGATCTGGGCAAGGTACCTTGGCCAGGTATTGATCTCAGTGCCGCTTTCCGCAACCTTTGCGGGTCGACACTTTTGGCGCTCAACCAAACCGGGTCTTCAGCTCTTTCGCTCATTTTTGATGCTGATGACCAGTATCTTGTTTTTTGCAGGGATTCACTGGCTACCCTTGGCAGAGGCCTCAGCGATTTCGTTTACCGCACCTATCTGGGTCGCTTTGCTTTCTGCTCCCATTCTTGGGGAGCGGGTGGCGAAGATAGACTGGTGGGTCGCCGCAATCGGGTTCTCAGGAATTCTCTTGATTGTTAGACCGGGTACGGAAATTTTTCATTCGGCTGCGATCCTGATCGGGATGATGGCGATGGTGAATGCCATTTTCCAGTTGTTGACCAGAAAGCTCACGCAAGACCATCCATTCACGACCTTTTTCTACAGTGGATTGGTTGGTCTGGCGGTATCGACAGTCTGGATTTTGATCATTGGTGTGGACTGGTCACTCTCTTGGCCGGTGGTGCTGCGGCTTGCGAGTGTTGGTCTGCTCGGGGGCATGGGGCATTTATTTTTTGTTCTCGCGTTTTATCGGGCTTCCCCCGCGACGCTGACGCCGTTCGTCTATCTGCAGATGATCTGGGCGATTGGGCTTGGCTGGCTGATCTTTAATCAGCTGCCCGATTTCTGGTCCATCATGGGGATGGCGATCATCATCGGATCGGGCCTGTGGCTTATCCTGCATCGCCACCGGAAGCCGGCGCCAGCGGCAACGACGTCTTAAATTATTTCCGCTTTTGACTGGTTCGGCGGCGTGTCAGTGGGCTGCTGATGGACTGCTTGCGTTGTCGATGTTGATCAATCACCAGCTGAGATAACGTCTCGAACTCTCGCATATGC
>JBDLRA010000100.1:0-6302 GCA_039800285.1 Pseudomonadota bacterium | reverse complement strand
TCCCACCCCTAATTGAGACCGATCTGCGCGAGGCTAGATCTGAACGAGGACCGCGCCCCAGGTAAAACCGCCCCCGACACCCTGCAACATGAGACGCTGTCCAGGCTTTAGCCGTCCGTCTCGCCATGCCGTATCGAGTGCAAGCGGAACCGAGGCTGCCGAGGTATTCGCATGCTGATCGACCGTCACAATCACCTTCGATTCATCGATGCCAAGACGCTTTGCGGTCGCTGAAAGAATTCGTACGTTTGCCTGATGCGGAATCAGCCAATCAATATCGGCAATGGTGAGGCCGGTGTCATCAAGTACCTCGCGGGCGACACTGTCCAACACCTGCACGGCAAGTTTGAAGACCGACTGTCCATCCATCGTCAGAAATGGATGACCGGTTGCCTTGCCGTTGCAGACGGTGCCCGGCGTTCGCAGAATCGATTCGTGCTCTCCCTTGGCATGCAGACGATGACCGAGAATGCCGGGCGTACTGTCCGCTTTCAGGACCACTGCGCCAGCACCATCACCGAAGAGCACACAGGTTGTGCGATCGGTCCAGTCAAGAATGCGTGAAAAGACTTCCGCACCAATCACCAAGGCCGTCTTGACTTTCCCCGCCTTGATAAACAAATCCGCCGTTGAGAGCGCGTAGACAAACCCCGAACAGACCGCCTGCACATCGAACGCGGGACCACCCGAGATGCCCAATTTTTTCTGCACCAGACAGGCGGTCGAAGGGAAAATCATGTCTGGCGTTGAGGTTGCGACAATCACGAGATCAATCTCACTCGCGGTGACCCCGGCCATGGTCATCGCATGACGCGCTGCCTCGGCTGCCAAGTCACTGCTGGTAACACCGTCATCCGCAATGTAGCGCTGTGCGATTCCCGTTCGCTCGCGGATCCAGTCATCAGAGGTCTCAACCCCCTGCGCGGCAAGCCGTGCTGCTAAGGCTTGGTTCGAAACCGGTGCGCCAGGAAGCGAGCGTCCCGAGCCAACGATGCGCGTATAGATTTCCGAGGTCATGGATTCGTTAGTGCCAGTTGAATTTTTTCATTGAGCCCGTGCGAGGCGGCATCCGCCGCCCGGTGCAGCGCCTGTGAGAATGCATAGGCATCTGCAGAGCCGTGGCTTTTGACCACAATGCCGCGAAGCCCCAGCAGCACAGCACCGTTATACCGACGATGATCCACCCGTCGCGAGAGACGATGTAAGACCGGAGAGGCGACAAGTGCCATCAAGCGTGTCAGGAAATTTCGCTTGAACTCTTCTTTGATAAACGTCTTGAGCATCTGGGCAACGCCCTCGGATGTCTTCAGCGCAACGTTTCCGACAAAGCCATCGCAGACCACAACATCCGTTGTGCCCTTGAAGATGTCGTCGCCCTCGACGTTGCCGTAAAAATTCAGCGGACCGGCGCGAAGCATCTCGGCGGCTTGTTTGACGACCTCGTTGCCCTTGATCACTTCTTCGCCAATGTTCAAAAGACCAATCGAGGGCTGATCACGATTTTCAATCACCGACACCAGGGCCGAGCCCATCAGTGCAAACTGCGCGAGGTGCTCTGCCGTGCAATCGACATTCGCCCCGAGATCGAGCATGGTCGTTGCGCCACCCTTTCGATTGGGAAGCGCCGTTGCAATCGCCGGACGATCAATGCCCTCTAAGGTTTTGAGCACGTAACGGGCGATCGCCATCAGGGCGCCCGTATTTCCAGCACTCACGGCTGCCTGGGCACGCCCTTCTTGGACCTGCTCAATCGCCACCCGCATCGACGAACGGCGCTTACTTCGAAGCGCGACAGCAGGCGGGTCATCCATTAAGACAACCTCGTCTGCGACAACGAGTTCGATTCTGTTTTTTATTGCGTCGGGAACACGCTGCGCGGCGAGCGCGGCAGCAACGGGGGCTTCAAGCCCCACAAGGATCGCGCGATGTTGCGGGCACTGCGTAAGAAACGCGAGCACCGCAGGAATCGTAACGGTCAGCCCATGGTCACCGCCCATACAGTCGACGGCGACGCAGACTCCCGGAGACGTTAGATCAGGCAACGTCTTTCGTTTTTACGACTTTCTTCCCGCGGTAATAGCCCGAGGGGCTCACGTGATGACGCAAGTGAATCTCACCCGTGGTCGGCTCAACCGCCGTCGGGGGATTGGTCAGGAAATCATGTGACCGATGCATGCCGCGCTTAGACGGCGACTTCTTATTCTGTTGGACTGCCATAGTTAGACTCCGGAAAACCTTGAATTGTAAGGCATTTTTCTTCTACGAGGGCTTCTTCAAGAGGTCCTTCAGGCCGGCAAAGGGCCGCTCTGTCCCTAGTTCCTCGGAAAAGGCAGTGTCCGACGCTCCGGGGGACTGCCGAGCGGCAGCCGGAGCCTGACAGTCCTCATGCCTTGGCGTCATGGGCAGGCCCAGAAGAACCTCGTCCTCGACGAGCAGCAAGACGGTCATCGCGTCCTCCGGCGCAAGAAAATCCACATCGGGCTGGTCCAGCCCATCGGCCTGATCCGCGAGCCATTGCTCCGTCTTTTCGTCAGCCTCCTTGGCCGAACGGCAGAATTCCAGCCCCCGCCTCAGATCAAGCGAGACCGCCATCGGGGTCAGGCAACGAGAACAGGTGCAGTCGAGGTCCGCATGGATCTCCAGCCACCAAAGACGAGACACCCCCTTGCCCGCCGCTGCCTCATCCGGCAGAAGCCGCCACCGCAGTGGCGCGCGATAACCCGCAATCGCCGCAGTCAGCCGCGGAAGATCGCTGGGTGAAAACACGCCTTCGGCAGGGATCGCTTGACCCTTCAGTGCATGCGCCAGGACATCCTGACTCAGGACCGTGGTCGGTAAAAGTTGATTCGATTTATCGGACGGCATAATGCGAGCACCATAGCTTTCTTCGAGATCGCTTTCAAGCGACGATCCCGCTGACATGTCCAGACGAATCATTCTTGCATCAAGTAGCCCGTATCGCCGCGCATTGCTCGCGCGAATCGGGCTTCCCTTTGAATGTATCTCTCCTGATATCGACGAGTCCCCTCTGGATCAGGAAGCGCCGGAGGACTCCGCGCATCGACTCGCGATTGCAAAGGCCGCCGTCATCGCGCAGCAACACCCCGATGCGGTGGTGATTGGCTCTGATCAGGTCGCAAGCTGTGGCGGGCGACGCCTGGAAAAACCCCTCACGAAGGAACGCGCCTTTGCGCAGCTCGTCTTGCAACGCGGCCGAGAATCAATCTTTCACACAGCCGTCTGCGTGATGACACAGGGAGGACAGATCCAGACAAGCGAGGTTGTGACGGTGAAGGTTGTCTTCCGAAGTGAAGATAGCCTGACCGATGCACACCTTCGTCGTTACATCGACCTTGAGTCACCCCTCGACTGTGCGGGTTCCGCAAAATCAGAGGGGCTCGGTGTTGCCCTGATGGAGTCCCTTACCGGCCCAGATCCAACGGCACTCATTGGGCTTCCGATGATCGCGCTCACGCGTCTGCTGCGTGATCTCGGCATTGACCCGCTCGTCGATTCCTAGCGGATTGACCAGTGCAGTAACACGCGAGCAGCAGCATCTCCTATAGATGCACCAAATCGATGTGCGATTCGCTCTGCAAGATTCGGCTCAAGACTGTAATCAATCACCTCGTCGGCCTTGAGGACATCACGTGCAACAGTATCGACAGTCCCAAGCCCATCGGCAAGACCCAGCTCGACGCTCTTCGTTCCGGTCCAGACCATGCCACTAAAGATTTCAGGGACTGCCTTTAGACGATCGCCACGACCCTTTTTCACCGCAGCAATGAATTGCTGATGCACCTCGGTCAGCATCTGCTGCACAGCCGCCTTCTGTTTCGGGTCAACGGCAAGAAACGGATCAAGAAGCGCCTTGTCATCGCCTGCGGTCAGCACACGACGCTCAATCCCTAACTTTTTCATGGCCTCGGTAAATCCAAACCCGTCCATGCGAACCCCGATTGATCCGACAAGACTCGCTTTATCGACATAGATGGCATCTGCCGCCGCGGCAATATAGTAGCCCCCCGATGCAGCAACCTCTTCCACAACAACCATCAATTTCTTATCGGGATATTGCGCCTTGAGACGAAGAATTTCGTCATAGACGATCCCGGCCTGCACCGGACTCCCCCCTGGACTATTGATCCGCAAAATAACGCCTGCGGCAGACTGGTTTCCAAACGCCTCTCGCAAGGAAATCGTAATCGACTCCGCGTTCGCGTTCGACTCGGCATCAATCACCCCGGAGAGGTTAACGAGCGCCGTGTGTCGCGAGGTTGGATGAACTCCAGTCGACGGTCCGCTTGAGATAAAAACAGCCCAGATCACCGAGATGACAATCGCCGCCCAGACCGCACGCCAAAAATTACGCCAGCGTCGCGCACGACGCTGCTCCTCAATCGAGGCCAATAGCACGCGTTCCATCAGATTCTGATCCATTGTTCCATCCATTGTTGAAGTTCATTGACCGAATGCACCGTGTGCATCGGGTCAGCACGCTGTAATGTCTCCAGGGGGTGCGCCCCATACGTTACAGCGACAGCGCGTGCCCCGGCGGCATGTGCCATGCCGATGTCGTGCGTTGTATCGCCAATGACAAGCGATGCGGAAGGTGGGATACCAAGCTCCTCACAGATCTCAAAGACCATCGTCGGCTCTGGCTTTGGATCGCTCTCATCAGCACAACGCGACGTCTCAAAGTAATGCCGCGTCTGGGTTGCGTCAAAAGCACGCTCCAGGCCAACCCGAGATTTTCCCGTCGCTACCGCAAGCGGCAACCCTGCATTACGCAGTCCTTCAAAAAGATCCGTCATCCCAGGAAAAGGGCGAAGCGACTGATCACGCGACAGGTAGTGATAACGGAATCGATCCGTGAGCGCGGCCTGCTGTGCCTGCGATAGATTGGGGGCGACACGCGACAAGGCATCTTGCAGCCCCAGACCAATCACATAACTCGCATCCTGTTCTGCGGGAACGGAAATCCCAATGTCACGACAGGCTTCGCGAATGGCGTGCGTAATCGTCGGCGTGGAATCCACGACCGTTCCATCCCAGTCAAAGATCACAAGTGCAATGTGTTCGTTTATGAGTTGCCCAGTTTGCATAAAGCCCGATCGATTAACAGTTCATTCACCATGGCATCAAAAGCCGAATCTAGATTTGCCTGCAGCTGCATTGTTTCATGAGAGATCGGATGACTACAGCGCAACTGCCAGGCGTGCAAAAACATGCGAGAGAGCAGAGACCGCTGCGCCGGGTCCAGTCTTGAGAGCAGCACTTTTTCATGCCCATGGTCCCCATATTTTGGATCACCGATGATAGGCAATCCCTGACTCGCCAGGTGGACTCTGAGCTGATGCGTGCGTCCCGTCACCGGTTCACAGGCCACCAAAGAGACGGTACCCCATGTCGGATGCGTCACTGTCTGCAGGCAACGAACGCGGGTGAGCGCAGTCTGCCCCTCTGGATCGACCCGAACCCAACGTTCACCCTTGGCGTTCACCCATTTCAATAACGGTGCATCAATTTGTGTCTGGCCGGCGGGGCATCGCCCCCAGACCAAGGCGAGGTATCGCTTCTTCATCTCCCCGTCGCGAAGCTGGCGGTGAAACTCAGTCAGTGCAGATCGTCGCTTGGCCAGCAGCATGACACCTGAGGTCTCTCGATCCAGTCGATGAACGAGCTCCAGAAACACCGGACGTGACGGGTTGGCGCTGCTCAGCGCCGCCCCATCGAGCGCACCTCCTTGCTGCCGTAAAGCCTCGATGACACCGAGAGACACGCCACTTCCCCCATGCACTGCAATCCCGAATGGCTTGTTAATCGCGAGCATCACCTCATCGGAGAAGACTGTCTGAATCCTCTTCGCAATGGCCATCGCCTTTGCCGGAGACACGTGACCCTGCGCCTGACCCGCAGCAGTCGGGGTCACCCCCGCCGCAACCCGTACGGGCGGAATACGAAGCTTGTCCTCGGGTTCTAGTCGATAGTCATTGGCGACACGCCCGCCATTGACCCGGACCTCCCCGGTTCTGAGCATCTTATAGATGCGGGTCTTCGGGACCCCTTTCAGTCTGGCAAGAAGATAGTTATCAATCCGCTGACCTGCCTTGTCCTCGTCAATGGTCCAGATCAGAACCGAGGGAACGATGACCCGATCCTCTGAACGGTGTTCCACCCCCTGCGCCGAACCCTGGGCAGGACCGCGTTCCGACCGCTCAAACAGATCCATCCCGAGGCGCAGCGACTGATCGGCTGGACGATGCCCTACCGGCGATAGCAACTTCCTCGGCTGTCTAGTT
>JBDLRA010000099.1:0-5320 GCA_039800285.1 Pseudomonadota bacterium | reverse complement strand
TACCTGATTTGGGGCGTTGCCGTTCATCGGTACGCGGTAGATCTCGCGCATCGATACCCGCCAGTCGCTGATCAAGCGACGAAGATATTAGTGACGGCCGCACCATTAAATACCGTTCTCTGGCGAGCGATCGCAATGACACCAGACGGCTCCTATGAAGGCTGGTATTCGTTACTGGATAAAGAGCGGCGGTTTACGTGGCAGCGGATCTCCTTCAGCGTTGAGAATAGAGATCGCTATGCGAGGCATCCTGATGTTCTCCGAGTTGGTCATTTCAGTCATGGTTTCTACAGCGTCGATGTGGATGCTGGCCGACTTTTTGTCACTGATCTCCGGCTCGGACTTGAACCGTTCTATTCATTTCGGTTTGATCTGGGGCCAAGCGACCAGAGCCACCTGAGTCGCTCAGAGCGGGTCGGTGTGCGTCCTGATCTTGGTGCGGGGCTGCCTTGGTTGTGGCAACGGATCCAGGGGGACCCAGAGAATCTTCGCGACTTTATCCAGCGCCGACAGAGTGGAAAGGGATGACCTTCAAAGGTTGAATGTGAGTTTTAGTCCTGCGATGAGCAGCACTAGGCCGAGAAGGCGTTTGACGCCAACATGAGCAAAATAATGAATACCAAATCGGGTGCCAATAAATGCGCCAGCAAGAACGAAGCCAATATAAAGAGGCAGCGCCGCGGGAAGATTATTCACCGAGCTGATATTGCCAAGTAACCCAAACGTAGAGTTAAAAAATATAAAAACAGCAGCAGTGCCGCTCGCTCCCTTAACGGTGGTCCATCCAGCAAACAGGATAAGGGGGGAGAGGAAGATTCCTCCGCCGGTACCGGTCAGTCCCGACAGAAACCCAATAACGAACCCAACAAGGACGGCAACTAGCTTGTTATAAGGCCGGGCAGGTTTTTCTGCGTAGGCGCGGACGGTCAGAAATCGGTAAGCCGAAAAAAGCAAGATGACGCCAACGATCGGTTTGTAGACCGCGTTTGGAAGACTGATCCAGCCCCCAACAAACGCTGCTGGAATCGCCCCAATGAGCAACGGGATCACAAGCTTCAGGTCATAGAGCTTTGCTCGGATGAACTGAACGCTGGCGTAAGAGGATGCGAAAATATTCAGCGAAAGCGCAGTTGGCTTAATCGACGCAGCAGGCATGCCAAACAAAGACATGATGGCGATATAAGCAGACGCACCGCCGTGGCCGACAGACGTGTAGAGCACTGCCCCGAGAAATAGGCTTGCGGCAACGCTAAATTCGAAGAGTGTGATTGACTCGAGCATGAGTTAAGATTTTAATGGGCTTTGATGCAGCCGATTTCGCTTACACTTTCCCTATGAAAAAGCACCCACCGGATAGAAAATACCCTCCAGGGCTTGAGTGGAGCCTGTTTCGCAAGATTCCGCTGTT
This sequence comes from Pseudomonadota bacterium, assembly GCA_039800285.1. Classification (GTDB taxonomy): domain Bacteria; phylum Pseudomonadota; class Gammaproteobacteria; order Burkholderiales; family Burkholderiaceae_A; genus Lacustribacter. The sequence goes on along the minus strand of JBDLRA010000099.1, from coordinate 3,912 downwards.
AACTCTGACGGGGTTTCTCGTCATTGGCGCACTCGCGCTGGTAGCCCGCATCTGGCCCTGGGCAGGGGATGCGAAAAGTATTGCGGATCTAATCCAGCGACTCGATTTTGCGCTAATTGGCGCCGGTATTTTTCACCTAACGGTCATGTTTACGCTAGCGATCGGCTGTGTTGTTGTTCTCGTCATGAAGGGGCCACGGTATAGCGCGGACTCCTATCCGGTATCGGACTCAGAACGTCCAAAGTCCTAGGACACGGGTGGCCTGACGAGTAAACGAGGGGGTTTCCGTAGTGTCGAGCCTTCAGATCGTCTGGTTTAAGCGCGATCTACGTCTTCGCGATCACGCGGCGTTGGTCGAAGCGGCCAGGCTAGGGCCCGTGCTCGGTCTTGTGGTGTACGAGCCATCGCTCTGGCATCAACCAGACAGTAGCGGACGACACGCTGCGTTTTATGCCGATAGCCTTGCAGACCTAAAGCGATCCGCGGACAAGATTGGGCTTCGACTTCTGCTCGCGCAGGGGGAAATGCCAGAGCTCCTGTCTGAGCTGTATCGGGTGCTTGGGCCTTTCCACTTGCACAGCCACGAAGAGACCGGGAACTGGGCCAGCTTTGAGCGGGATAAACGTGTTCTGCAGTGGTGCCGGACCAAACAAGTTACCTGGACAGAGCGGCCCCAGGCGAATGTAGTTCGTCGGCTGAAAGACCGTGACGACTGGGGGAAGATCTGGGAGAAACGAATGTCGATGCATCCAGCATCCCTTCCCGAAATTCAGTCACTTGACTCCGCGCTCGCTCGGGCAGTCGATATGCTTCCCGAACCCTTTCGCATTCAAGATCTACGCCCCTGGGTTCGACTCGCCCGCGTGGATCATTGTCCGGGGCGTCAAGAAGGGGGGCGTCGTAAGGGGATCGCACTTTTAAAGAGTTTTTTGGATGGGCGCGGCGTTGACTACCGGCGTCATATGAGTAGCCCTGGAACGTCTGAGGAGTCTTGCTCGCGGCTATCTGCGCATCTTACTTACGGGAGTTTGTCGGTTCGGGAGGTCGTCCAGGCGGTGTGGCGAAGCCGTGAGGCCTGGTCTGCCGAGTATGGGCATCCGATGCAACGGCAGATGCTGATGAGTCTGAGAAGTTTTGAGAGTCGACTTCACTGGCGTTGTCACTTTATTCAAAAGCTGGAATCTGAGCCAGAGATTGAATGGCGCTGCCTTCATCCCGCAACCCGAGGCATTCGAAATGAAGGATTAATGACCGCGCAGGAAGCGGCACAATTTCGGGCGTGGCAGACGGGGGAGACGGGGCTTCCATTTGTGGATGCCTGTATGCGGTTCTTGCACCATAACGGTTGGATTAATTTTCGGATGCGGGCGATGCTGGTCTCTTTTGCGAGCCAGAATCTCTGGCTTCATTGGCGCGAGACTGGGGAACATATGGCTCGGCTCTTTACGGACTACGAGCCGGGGATTCATTGGCCTCAGATGCAGATGCAGAGCGGAACCACTGGCATCAACACCATACGGATCTACAACCCTGAGAAGCAGCAAGGGGATCAGGATCCGCAAGGGCAGTTTGTGGCACGCTGGGTGCCCGAGGCGGGAAGTCCTGGATATCCTTTGGCGATCGTGGATCACAAGGAGGCCGCGCAAACAGCAAGGGATCGGCTGTGGGGGCTACGGAAGTCTGAAGGTGGGAGAGCCCACGTACAGCAGATACTCAAGAAGCATGGGAGTCGAGGCGGAGCGCGCCAGGGCAGGCGGCAAGAGCGAAATTCTGAGGACCCCCAGCAGACGCTTCTCTAGCCAATTTTCTCGCCGACAGAGGAGCGGCTTGGGGGCGCTACACTTTGGCGATGCGCACGCAGACCAGTAAATCTTCTACGCTTGGCCGGAATCGTACGATTCTCTGGGCTGCACTCGCGCTGGTGTTGCTCGTGAATGGTTTTTTTAGTCGCGATCTGATGTCGTCAGGTCTTATGGCTTGGTCTGTGATCATGGGTGCGCCGATCGCGCTTGCGGTGGTTGCAGATCGGTTGTTATTAGGCCAGGCAAGGTCGATCCTCATGGCCGATGGGGCCCGGCTGCATCGACAGCAGCTGGCAGAGAAAAATCAAGCGCTCTTGGTTCAACTTAATCAGGATGCGTTAACGGGGTTGCACAATCGACGGTCGCTTGACGAGTTTCTTGGCTACTACACGCAGGCCCCTGAGTATCGTCTTCACTCGTTATCAATCGTGATGATTGATCTCGACTTATTTAAACTGATCAATGACCGGTATGGGCACCTCACTGGGGATGCGGTTTTGCAGGCACTGTCTCGCCGGTGGATAGCGCTGATTCGGGGATCCGATCTGCTGGCGCGGTTTGGGGGTGATGAGTTCTGCTTGGTACTCCCCAATACGACGCTACCGCAGGCGATGATGGTTGCGGAAAAGATTCGTCGGGCGACATCGGATACTGCCGTCTCAGTGAATGGCGAGGGTCGCAAGCTGGAGATCCCTGTCTCCGTAAGCCTTGGGGTCGCAACGGCGGATAGTGTGTTGGATAGCCAGATTAAGGCGTTGGTGTCATCGGCAGATCAGGCGCTGTATCAGGCAAAGTCCAAGGGGCGTAACACGATCGTCGCGAATCGAATTCCCTAAAGGGATGCGCTAATTGTTGCTTAAAAAGCAACAAAGATTTGCCGTTGCGCTACTTTTTATTGCTCAATTCTTTTTCTAAAGTCTTGGTCATGATGCGCCAGAAATCAGTTCTTTTTGTCCCGCACGGGTCCCCGATGTTTGCGCTAGAGCCTGGGGCGGTTGGACCGGCGCTTGCCTCCGCAGTCCAGTCGCTTGCGACGCCGAGGGCCGTCATTGCGATCAGTCCGCACTGGGAGACCGAGGTTCCGACCGTTGGTGTTGCCCGTCATATGGAAACGATCTATGACTTTGGCGGTTTTGATCCGCGTTTATATGAGATCAAGTATCCAGCAACCGGCTGCCCAGAGGCCGCCCAACGTGTGCTGGAGGTACTCAAGAGTGCGAATTTTGTGACGGACGTTGATATGGATCGAGGGCTAGATCATGGCGCCTGGGTACCGCTGCGTTGTATGTTCCCTGATGCGGATGTGCCGATCGTTCCGCTCTCGATTCAGCATCACGGAGGCCCCTTGCATGCTTATCGGATTGGGCAGGCGCTTTCCTCACTGGTGAGTGAAGGATTTCTCGTGGTGGGTTCGGGAAATGTGACCCACAACCTGCGGGACTGGCAGTTATCGCTCCGGTTAAACGATCCGACTCCCGATTATGTCTTCGAGTTTTCAGATTGGATTTATGACCGGCTCCTCGCGAATGATGTCGATAGCCTTCTCGACTATCGCCAGACACAGCCGGCGGGTCGTCGGGCGCATCCCCGAGATGAGCATCTTCTGACGCTCTTTACAGCCCTCGGCGCTGCCGGAAAAGATTCGCGTCCCGAGGCTTTTTATCGGGGTGTTAGCGATACCGTCATTGCAATGGACGGTTACGCCTTTTACAACGTTGCATAAAATTTATTTGTATGAAAGGTAACGATTCATGATAAAGCTTCGAAGGGCGAACGAGCGTGGCTTTGCTGATCATGGCTGGCTTCAGAGCTACCATTCTTTCTCGTTTGCTGACTATTACCATCCCGACTTCGTGAACTGGGGTAACCTGCGGGTCATTAATGAGGACCGTATAGCAGCAGGCACGGGATTTGGGTCGCATGGTCATCGCGATATGGAGATCATCAGTTATGTCCTGTCGGGGGAGCTTGCGCATCGAGACAACCTAGGGAACGTGAAGACCATCCCTCCGGGCGATGTGCAGCGAATGTCTGCGGGAACGGGTGTTGTGCACAGCGAGTTTAATCACGCGCAAGGTCAGCAGACCCATTTCCTACAAATTTGGCTTTT
>JBDLRA010000098.1:0-2709 GCA_039800285.1 Pseudomonadota bacterium | reverse complement strand
ATCGGCAAACGGATTTAGCTGGTTCCATCTCGGTTCGCGGGCGCAGAAACCTTTTTGGTGAGGTACTGCCTGCGCCCCTGAGGCTCGTGATAAATCCGAACCAGGAGCTCACCGATAAGGCCTGTTGCTAAGAGCTGCACCCCAACCAGTGTCAGCAGCACGCCAAGTAACAGGAGCGGGCGGCCACCGATATCCGTACCCAGAACAATCTTCTCGAAACCCAGCCAGCCCAAGATCCCCATGCCCACAATCAGCATCAACACTGCAACGCCACCAAAGGCATGAATAGGCCGGTGGAGAAACCGCATGGTGAACCGAATCCAGAGCAGATCTAACAAGACCCGGATGGTTCGATCAATCCCGTACTTTGATACCCCAGCCACACGCGCGCGATGGTTCACGGGTACTTCTACGATCCGTGCACCGACTTCTGACGCCAACGCCGGAATGAACCGATGTAGTTCGCCATATAACCGCAGACTCTTAATGATTGATGCGCGATAGGCCTTGAGGGCACAGCCATAGTCATGCAGCTGAACCTTTGTGACCTTTGAGATCAGGGCATTCGCAATCTGAGACGGAATCTTTCTGGATAGTGCTGCATCCTGCCGGGACTTGCGCCAGCCGCTGACACAGTCGATCGTTGGGTCTTGATCGAGCATCGTGATCAGCTTTGGAATGTCTGCCGGGTCGTTCTGAAGATCTCCGTCAAGGGTAACGATGTAATCCCCCTGCGCCTCATCAAAGCCGGCCTGTAGCGCAGTGGACTGACCGTAGTTACGAATCAAATAGACGCACTTCAGCCAGGCATTGGATTGCGCAAGCTCAGCCATTTTGATCGCCGATTTGTCGCGCGAACCATCATCCACCAGCACCAGTTCAAACGGCCAGTTTGTGGGAAGCATGGCCTGACCGACCTGATCGACCAACGCAGCAACGTTGTCTTCTTCGTTGTAAACCGGGATGACGATAGAGACCTTGGGCACCTTAGACCTTTATGCGTCGTGTCGACGCGCTTGCGATGCTGACAAGGATACTGGCCATCAGCGCCGTCACCAAATAGACGACCGCCCCAGAAAATAAGACATCACTCAGAAAGTGGGCGCCAACGGCCACTCTGGTTAAGCCAATCGAGAGGCCCGACACAAGCCCCAGAAACAGCCATAGCCGGGTCTTCGCAACAAAGTGGCCCACGAGAAAAGCGAATCCTGCCGCAGCATGTCCGCTGGTAAATGAACAGTTCCGTTTGCACTGATCGCTCACTACCCAGGCCGGAGTGAACTTCTGGGTGCCGCCAAAGACCTCGACCGTTCTTGGGCGGGCACGGTCCCAGTGCTCCTTAAAGACCGAGTTCACAATCAGCGCGGGGCCAAGAATAAGGCTTAAGGTCACAATTGTTGTGGCCAGCAGTCGGCGATGGCGTTTGATCGCAAAATAGATCATCAGTGCGATAGCAACAACCAGCACTCCCCGTGACACCACATCCACGAACCAGAATAAGAAATTAAGCGTGGGGGATTCCTTTAACCAAAACCCAGAGCCCTCAGCAGTTCCAACCAGCTGAGGGTCGAAAAAAAGTCGGCTTGTCTGGATATCGATCTCAGGGAAGAAATAAAAAACCAGAGCCATCACGATCAATAACGGCAGTCCGATTCTGAAAGCAAACCGAGATCGCGCCCTGACCAGCGCAGTCAAAGCCATGCGGTCATGGCTGCTAGGGGCGTGTAAAGGTTGCGACATGAGCGGAAATTTTAGCTTTGTTATCACTGACGCCAATAGCCTCTAGTTCAGGATTTGTGAATGGCTGAGGGTTTTCGTAACGCACCGCTACACTAGGTTTCTCTGACTGAAGGGGCTGCGGATCGACCCGAAGGACCAGCACCTTTTGGCCGACCAAGGTCTTCTGGTCCGCGATGTTATAAAACCAGGTGTAGTGATGATTGCGGCGACCAGCAAGATCGTCGGCAAAAAGCAAAATGGTCTTATCAGTCGATGAACGACCCCCCGCATAGGCCGAGATCGCCGCAAGCAGTCTCCGGTCATCGGTAACGATGGGCAGTCCCTCCTTCTGGGCGGTCGCAATCGCCCACTGAGCGGCCTCTTTCCATCCCCGTAGCTTTTCGATGGCCCGCACCTGTGGCGCCTGCGCTGAATGGAAAAGCCATTTCGGCGCTGCAATCAGTGCAATGGAAAAAGTCAGTCCTAAAACAACCGAGAGCCACAAGAACCAGCGCCCAAGGCGGCTCATTAAGTCATAACGAAGCGGCGCAAACCATAAGTAGGCCGCAAGCATGGCAAGACTTACCAAACTAGGCGCAGCCCAGTTCGCATGCGCACGCGACGAGAACGCCTGGGCGCTGATCAATGCCAGGAAAGGCACCGCAAACAGCAACAAGAGATTTAGCCGTGAACCAACAGCAGCAGATCCCGTGATCAGATGCCGCGGCAGAAAAAATAAAATCGCCAGCAGCGCAAACGGCCCAATCAATACAAACTGCGAGGCAAGAAATTCGGTAAGTGACAAAAAACCGCCACCGAAGGTCCAGACCGACTTACCCAGACTTTCAACCTGCGAGATCTCAAGGTGATGGCTAAAGGTTGGGAAATTTGTCTCAATGTTCCAGAGCAGGTTAGGAAGAAAGACCAGAAAACCCGTGACCGCAGCAAGCCATGGCCCCAGTGTCAGCAGTCGTCGATCCAACAGAACCC
>JBDLRA010000097.1:0-2706 GCA_039800285.1 Pseudomonadota bacterium | reverse complement strand
AACACAATGGAGATGGCATCCCGCCTGGGTTATCCCACTTGGCCATGTTGAAGACAATGCAGCGCGCAAGTTTTGGCATTGCGATCGCGCTCGCTCTTGCTTGCACTAGCACCGGCGCTTCCAAGGCTCTTGAGCAGGAGCCCTGGGTCGCCTGCCTCTACAACAGGAAGCAAATCAGTTGCAGGCGAACCTTCCTTTGCGAGACCGCCCCCTGCAATCAGTTCAGGCTTGAATGGAAAGATGGAGTCAAAGATACCTATAAGCGCTTCAAGGATGGCGTTGTGTCCGAGGTTGGCTTCTATCGCGATACGCGAGGTGGTGAATGGATGCTTAGGGGATTTGCGGATACGTTTGGGCTTGTGAATCAATCAAATGGGAACATCATCATTTATGGCAACACGCTCAGCCAATGCCAGGCCTCATTTGGGCTCAGTGATCTTTGCGGCAAGGAGGTCGCCCCTTGATTTGTGGCTGATCCCACCGCGGCGCCCCCATGTTCCTGCCTAGCCAGTTGAGCCAGAACGGGAGGGTTTGCTTGCCCTCGAACAAGGTCTTCGCCTCGCCGACCTTGCAGCGCCTTGTGCTGTCTGACAACACAGTGAAGACGCATCTCCGCAGGATCTACGAGAAGCTGGGAGTCGACAACCGGCATGACGCCATGGTGCGGGAAGACCCAGCTCACACCGCTGTCAAAGGGATGAGCTGGGCCTGAAGGTCAACGCGGTGCGCCGTTGTATTCCACGTTGATCACTTTGGTGCCATCAGGGGAGATCAGGATTCGTGTCTCCTTCGAGGCAGCTTGTTTGTTCACCTCCCAGCCTGGGGCGCCGCCGAGAAAATCAAACAGGTAGCCATCGGGCCCTGCGTTCACCATGCAGGCACCACCACCCTTTTGATGCATGCAGTTGGCCGCGAAGTACTTGCTGAGGCCACCGTTGATGCGCTCGGCTTCCATGCGCGCCAGGTTTGCGGCACGGATCTGGCTGAGCGCCATTTCGGCGGATGCAGGTAGAGAGGTGAGACCACTGGCCAACGCTGCACCGAGGGCAAGCACGCCAAGCGAATTCCGAACCATCAGGGAAAGAGATTGCTGATGTTCTAGGTGCGGTTTGCGAACTTGTCGCGAGCCTCAACCATCCCTCGATGGCAGCGGAGACAGTGGCCTCTAGCGTGCGCCCACGGCCGTCCGTAAACACAGGAGCATCCACCCCATGCCGATGCGCAATTCCGCTGTCCTCGCCTGGCTCACTGCACTTCCGGCCACCGCAGCCCTTGCCCTCAGCCCGGCGGCCCAGGCCGGATCGATCACCGCTGAATCGATCTGGAACATGCAAAACGCCATCCAAATGGCCCAGGAGCAGTTGCCCGTCAACGCAACGGTGACCAACACCCGCTGCACCGTTGTGACCGTGCGCAACTGGCGTTACATCTGCACGCTCGACTACTCCACCACCCCGGCAGCTTCCGCTAGCAGCGAATCCAGCGCTCCGGCTCCTTAGCTGGCGGTTGCGGCACCAGGGCGAGCACTAGCTCCATGCTGCAGTGGTTCTGGTGGTCTGTGAGCAAGATCACAGCCGGGCTTGAGCCAGGTCAATGAGTCGTCCAGCGAGCCGGGCGATGGTGTGTGCATCGGAGGGAGAAATCCCGAAGGAGCAAACCTCATCACACCACTCTCATGGCTAACTTCCAAATCGGCAACAGCACTAAAAAGTCCAACAAGACGCAGTCGTTCATCAACCGTCAGCCCAAAGATCGTTCCGGGAGCAGTGATCTGGAACTTGCTGTTTACAGTGAGCCAGATTCCATCATTGTTGGCGGCAATCCCGGCCTCTACAGCGACTACGATATATCTGGTGCTAGTGGTAATGATGAAATCATCGTTGGCGGCAATGTTGACCATAATGCCGGTAGCTATGATGCATCAGGTGGCACAGATGTTGTGATCCATGGCACCGGTGGAAATGATGAAATCACGGGCTACGGAGCGTCCGAAGAGAAGCGGGTGGATGGTTTGGGTGCAGGTCGTGCGCCACTCTTCAACAAGGGCAGCAAGCGTGGCGTGTCCTTGGGTAAGAAGGGTGCGCTCCGCCCGGACAAACTCAGCGAGGAGGCTGTGGAGTGGTTCACCAAAGAGGATGTCTTGGCCGCTACGCACAGCCTTCAGTCCCAACTCAGTGCATCGGATCCAGCGCAACTCCCATTTGCTGACTTGAACGCTCCTTTGTTTGCCACTGGTTCCGAATCGCTGCCCAGTCTTTTCTGAATGTGACGCCGGAACTCCCGGTGCTCTCTGGGGAAGATCTGCGCGTTGTTGTGATCTAAGCCCGGGCAGACCTGTTTCAGCACCCCGTCAGCGATGGCGGGGTTTTCTGCTTGCTCACCACTTCGGGGGTACCCATTGAGTGGTTCAGGTCGTGTCAGCGCTGCTCAGCGTTCAAGCCCACAATGCAGCCAAGTAGGCCCTATCCATCTGAGCGAGCACTGCTGACGACGCTGCGGCAGAGATGATGAGCGCCACGTGAGTGTTGTACCCCGGTCGTGAGGCAGGGCATGGTTGCTGGATGCCGGTGCACCATCGCTGGACTGAGCCGTTGCGGGGCCAACAGGCCAGGGTCATTGTTCAGCCAGCGAACCTTGCCCTGATGGTGTCGATTGCCTTATCCACTCTGCTCAGCCTTGGTGCCAGTGAGATCACGGCCATTTGCG
>JBDLRA010000096.1:0-26687 GCA_039800285.1 Pseudomonadota bacterium | reverse complement strand
TGGAAGGCGTATTTAAGCAGGTGCCAGACCGCTCCGATCTCGCTGCTGACATTAACGAAAGCTTGATCGTCGAGTTGTATTCCCGCTAATTCTCGCGAAGGATTCCTATGCAAACAGCATTTCTTAAGCCGCGCATTATCGAAGTTGAGCCCACTGGTCCGAACACTGCGAAGATCATCATGGAGCCGTTCGAGCGTGGTTTTGGTCACACGCTTGGCAATGCCCTGCGTCGTGTCCTGCTCTCCTCGATGGAAGGTTTTGCTCCCACCGAAGTTCAGATCTCCGGCGTTGTGCACGAGTACTCCACGATTGAGGGTGTTCAGGAAGACGTTGTCGACCTGCTGCTAAACCTCAAAGGCGTTGTCTTTGATCTGGAGGGCCGCAACGACGTGCTCATCTCCTTGCGTAAGCAGGGCGGTGGTGTGGTGAAGGCGTCTGACTTTGACCTGCCCCACGACGTCAAGGTGATCAATCCTGATCATGTGCTTGCGCATGTTTCGGATAACTCCAAGCTTGAGCTTCAGGTGCGTGTTGAAAAGGGCCGTGGTTATGTGCCGGGCACCTTGCGTCAGATGTCGGATGACACCAGTCGTGCGATTGGCCGCATTGTTCTCGATGCCTCGTTCTCACCGATTCGTCGCGTGAGCTACACGGTTGAAAGTGCTCGTGTTGAGCAGCGTACCGACTTGGACCGTCTGGTGATTGAAGTCCAGACCAATGGTGTGATCAATCCTGAGGATTCCGTCCGCCGTGCCGCACGCATTCTGGTCGACCAGCTGTCTGTGTTTGCTGCCTTGGAAGGTGGCGAGCAGGTTGCTGAAGTGGGCCGTGGTGCAAGCGTGGATCCCATGCTGCTCCGTCCGGTTGACGATCTCGAACTGACCGTTCGCTCTGCAAACTGTCTGAAAGCTGAAAGCATCTACTACATTGGCGATCTGATTCAGCGTACCGAGAATGAACTGTTAAAGACCCCGAACCTGGGCCGCAAGTCTCTCAATGAGATCAAGGAAGTCCTGGCCTCACGTGGCCTGACCCTTGGCATGAAGCTTGAGAACTGGCCCCCTGCAGGCTTAGATCGTTAAGCCGCGTAAAGAACTGAATTAAGGAGAACTCTCATGCGTCACCGTCTTGGATTACGCAAACTGAATCGAACTTCCAGCCATCGTCTGGCGATGTTCAGAAATATGGCTAACGCACTGCTGCGTCACGAGGCCATCAAGACCACACTGCCGAAGGCAAAAGAACTTCGCCGTGTTGTCGAGCCGCTCATCACGATCGGTAAGACCCCCACGCTGGCAAACCGTCGTCTGGCTTATGACCGTCTTCGTGACCGCGAAATGGTGGGCAAGCTCTTCGCAGAGATTGGCCCCCGTTATGCATCACGTCCCGGCGGCTACTGCCGAATCCTGAAGTTCGGTTTCCGTTCTGGCGACAATGCACCCATGGCGCTGATGGAGCTGGTGGACCGTCCTGAAGTGACTGAAGCAGTGGATACAGAAAAAGCCGCGTAACGCACATGTTATTCGCACGTCAGGCCAGGCCGTTGTTATGCCTGGCCTTTTGTTTTCTAGGGCTCACGTCGCTTGCGGTCGCGCAGACGCAGCATCCCTCGAATCCAGCATCGCTGGTGGCCCAGGCACCGGAAGAACCCTTTAGCCCGACATCAGTCTTCTGGGAACTTCGCCCAATGGATAAGCGCGGTACGTTCACGGTGCGAACCTACCTGCCGAACTTCTTGCTGCCCGTGCACTACACCGATCGCGTGAATCGTTATCCCAGCACGCCCACGCAGCCCGCACTCACGCAAGAGAATAACTACAAACAACTCGGTGCCAAGCTTCAGATCTCATTGCGCACCAAAGTGGTGGAAGGACTCCTGCATCCGAACGCAGATCTCTGGTTTGCCTACACGCAGCGTTCGCTCTGGCAGGTCTGGAGCCAGAAGGACTCGGCCCCGTTCCGTAGCACTGACCACCAGCCAGAGGTGATTTATGTTTACCCGATGCCTGAGTCGGTCAGCCGGCTGCCGTTTGATTGGCGCTGGCGCATGCTGCAGGGAGGCTGGGCCCATCAGTCCAACGGACAGAGCGACCCTTTATCGCGTAGCTGGGATCGCACATTTCTGGGGCTTGGGTTTGAGCGTGGCGAGATTGGGCTGAATCTGAAGTTTTACAAACGCATCCCAGAGGGGGGCGAGGACAATCCAGGGATCAGTCGCTACGCCGGGGATACGGATATTGTCGTGAACTGGTTTCCAGGATCGGCCATTGCATCGATGACCTGGCGCACGCACCTGGCATCGCTCGGTCGTGGATCTGTTCAGCTTGACTGGACCTATCCGATTAATAGCGATCGCAACTCAGGCGCACGCTGGTATGTGCAGGTCTTCTCGGGTTACGCAGAGAGTCTTTTGGATTACAACCACCGACAGACCAGCGTTGGCGTCGGTGTCTCTCTCTTCCAGTTTTAGTCGGCAAGCCAGCGCGCGATGTCTGGCGCGAAATAGGTCAGCACCCCATCGGCACCGGCCCGCTTAAACGCCAGCATCGCCTCTAATACCGTCTTGCGCTCATCCAGCCAGCCGTTCGCTGCGGCAGCTTTGAGCATCGCGTATTCGCCACTCACTTGATAGGCAAATGTTGGCATGCCGAAGGTCTCTTTCACCCGATAGACAATATCGAGATAGGGCATGCCGGGTTTGACCATCACCATGTCGGCGCCCTCCTCGATATCGAGCGCGACTTCGCGCAGGGCCTCGTTGGTGTTTGCGGGGTCCATCTGATAGGTCTTCTTATCGGATTTTCCGAGATTGCCTGCGCTGCCCACGGCATCCCGGAACGGGCCGTAATAGCTCGATGCATATTTCGCGGCGTAAGACATGATGCGGGTGTGAATCAGCTGCTTTGATTCCAACGCGGTACGAATCGCACCGATCCGGCCATCCTGCATATCGGATGGCGCAACGATGTCCACGCCTGCCTGGGCCTGCATCAGCGACTGGGCAACCAAGACCGCGACCGTCTCATCATTGAGAATTCGTCCTTGATCATCGATCAGCCCGTCTTGGCCGTGACTGGTATAGGGATCGAGTGCGACGTCAGTCATCACGCCGAGTTCGGGAAAGTTTTTCTTGAGTGCCTGGACAACCTGAGGAACTAGGCCCTCGGGGTTGGCTGCTTCTCGTCCATCGGGGGTCTTCTTAGCTGAGTCGATGACGGGGAACAGGGCGAGTACGGGGATTCCTGCCTTGGCCGCCTTTTCAGCAACCGGAAGCAGTTTGTCCAGCGAGTACCGACTCACCCCAGGCATAGACGGCACATCGACAATCTGACCAGAGCCCTCGGTCACGAAGACCGGATATATCAGATCATTAACTGTTACTGAGTGCTCACTAACAAGGCGTCTAGACCAGTCGTCACGACGATTTCTGCGCATTCTGATCGCGGGAAAGCTGGGGCTATGACTCATAACATTACTCATAGAGTGGTTATTATTTGAAAAATTTATGTCCTAGACATATCATGAACATAGACGATTCGTCGTCTCCCGCTTCTCCTCCCTGAGCGGGTGCCTAACAACTTTAGGCATTCCCGCCCAGCGACGTTGTCGCTGGGTTTTTTTTTGTCCAATCTCATGGCGTCAAAGGGATGGGTTGTCCTGTTTCATCAAGGATGCCCCACCATTGTCCGATTTTTTGAATGATCTCGTCACGCCCAATCTTGGCGGTCGCTGAGAAGAGACTCACCGTGACCTGACCGCCCCATCGACTAGCCTTCTCCGCAACCACCTTCTTGGCCTGCGCGAGTGCCTGGGCCTGCTGATTGCGGGTGAGTTTGTCGCACTTGGTCAACAAAATATGGATGGGCTGCTGTCGATGACCGAACCAGTCCAGCATTTGCGTGTCCAACGGCCCGAATGGGTGTCGGATGTCCATGACCAGGATGAGCGCAACGAGACTCACGCGCGATTCCAGAAAGCGAGCAAGCTCTGCCTGCCAGCGAGCCTTAGTCGCGTGGTCTACCGCGGCATAGCCGTAGCCGGGGAGATCGACCAGTCGTCCCACCTCTTGGCCCTGCCAACCGAGTGTGAATAGGTTGATCAGTTGTGTCCGGCCCGGGGTTTTGCTGCTGAAGGCAAGTCGGCGACGATTGCAGATCATGTTCAATGCGGAGGACTTTCCTGCATTGGATCGTCCGGCGATCGCGACCTCTCCGGCGCCCATCCCTGGCAGGTCTGATGAGCGTGCCGCACTCGTCAGAAAGCTCACCTGATGGATCCAGTCTTTTAGGGGGGGTAACGGCGCAGGGCCTTTGGCTTCTGAGGACATCGGTAGGACAGACTCGACTAAAATAAAGGCAGTTAAAACATGCCGGGAGTTACTATGCGTTGCCAGTTTGACATGCTTTCTCGTGACCGTCTTGATCGGGCCAAAGTCGGCTCATCGCGGGCGGTGTTGGCTGCCCTTGTTGTCGTGTCATCAATGGTCGCTTTTTCTCCCGCTATCGCTGCGGATCCCGTTCCTGCGAAGAAGGTCGTGGATCTCGCAAAAGGCAGGGCAACCGCTGCCGCAGTCTGTGCGGCCTGCCACATGCCCGATGGCAACAGCATGATTCCTCAGAACCCCAAATTGAACGGCCAGCATGCGGCCTACCTTGAAAAGCAGTTGCTCAACTTCAAGATGAAGCCAGGCGCAAAAGAGCCCGAGCGCAACAACGCGATCATGATGGGCTTCGCCGCAATGCTCAGCGATGAAGACATCCGCAACATTTCTGCTTTCTATGCCTCACAGAAAGCAACGCCTGGCGCTGCAAAACGTGCAGACCTCGTCGCAACGGGTGAGCGTATTTATCGCGCTGGGCTTCCCGCAAAAGGGGTTCCAGCCTGTATCGGCTGCCACGCGCCGAATGGTGCTGGTATTCCCGCGCAGTATCCGCTGCTTGCCGGTCAGCATCCTGAATACACTGAGGCACAGTTAAATGCATTCCGTCTCGGAACGCGTAAAAACAGTGCCCAGATGATGACCATCTCGTCCAAGATGTCCGAGGCCGAGATCGCTGCCGTCTCGGAATACGTTGCAACCCTCAAGTAATCCCCCATCCGCCGATTCGGCGGATGTCTCCCCATCGATCACCCCTGAAGAACTGGGCAAGGCCCAGTCGACAGGGGGGATTGAACTCACCACTCGCAATCGTCTTCTCGCCGACATCACTGAGCTTTTAAGCTCAATGCGGTTTGCCATCTCTGCCTTGATGGTGGTCTGTATCGCCAGTGCCATCGGCACGATCGTGTCGCAGAACGCGCCGTCGATTAACTATGTGAATCAGTTTGGTGCGTTCTGGGCGGAGGTCTTTTCATCACTTGATCTGTTTCGCGTCTACAACGCGCCATGGTTCCTTGTGGTGATGGCCTTGATGTTGGTGTCGACCAGCCTCTGCCTGATCCGCAATACGCCAAAGATGATCAAGGACGCACGCTCCTGGCGAGAAAAAGTGCGCGACACCAGTTTCCCTGCCTTTAAGCATCGTGTTGCGGTGGACCTTCCTGCGGACCAGGTACAACCCTCATTAACCAAACTTGAAGCCTTCTTTCGATCACGCGGTTATCGCATCAAGGAAGGTCAGGCGCAGGCGGGCGAACGTCAAGCGGTTATCGTGGCACGTAAAGGCGCCTCCAATCGACTCGGTTATATCGCTGCACACCTTGCGATTGTCGTGATCTCGCTGGGTGGTCTCTTAGATAGTGAACTTCCTCTCAAGGTCGCGACCTGGTGGTGGAACAAAGAGCCCCTTCAGATGGCCACCTTCAACGGCACCGAAGTCCCTGCGAGCGCACGGCTCCCTGCATCAACACCAACATATCGTGCGAACTCGTTGGTTCCCGAGGGCGCGCGTGTCGATGTCGCGGTGGTTCCTCAGGGCAGCGGTACCTTGTTACTCGATCTGCCCTTTGAACTGGAGTTGAAAAAGTTTCGCATTGAGTACTACCCCACCGGCATGCCAAAGCTCTTTGCAAGCGACGTCATTCTGAAGGACAAAGAAACAGGGCAAGAAAAGGCGGCGACGATTGAAGTGAATAAGCCGCTCATTCATCGTGGGATTGCCATCTATCAATCCAGCTTTGATGACGGTGGCTCGCGACTTAAGCTTCTG
The DNA here is from genome assembly GCA_039800285.1 of Pseudomonadota bacterium. Lineage (GTDB taxonomy): Bacteria > Pseudomonadota > Gammaproteobacteria > Burkholderiales > Burkholderiaceae_A > Lacustribacter. Next base: position 20,538 of record JBDLRA010000096.1, on the reverse strand, counting down.
GCCCATCCGATGACAGGTCCCCTACGGTCAACCTTGCCGATTGATCTCACTGTGGGTCAGAGTATTGCTCTGAAGAATACGAATCAGAATCTCACATTAGAGATCACTGGTTTCAAGGCGATTAACGTTGAGAACATTGGCGGCCCGCAAGAGGATGAGGCGGCGAAGGCGGATCCTTTTCAGAAGCATGTGGCCACGGTGCTGTCGCCCGCAGTCAATGTCGGGAAGGCGAAGACACTCCGTAATGTCGGCCCCTCGATCAACTACAAGCTGCGTGATGCCAGCGGGCAGGCGCGCGAGTTTCATGTCTATATGCTGCCGGTGCTACTTGATGACAACCGGGTTTTCCTCGCTGGGGTTCGTAACTCCCCTGACGAGCAGTTCAAATACCTTCGGATCCCCGCAGACGGGAAAGATTCTCTCGATGAGTTCATGCGCGTCCGTGCAGCGCTTGAAGATCCGGCGTTGCGGGTCGCTGCGGCAAGACGTTTTGCGACAGGATCCGCGCCCGCACCGATGGTCCCTGCGCTGACTGAAAGTGCTGAGCGTGCCTTAACCGCGATCTCCCAGGGCGGCATTGAAAACCTTGGCCAGATGCTTGAGAAAACCGTCCCCGAAGCCGAGCGCGAACGTGCCGCCGAGGTCGTGCTGCGTCTTTTGGCCGGGTCTTTCTGGGAGCTATGGCAACAAGCCCGCGCAAAAGATGGCCTACCGGCCATGCCCCGAACCGAGGACAACACCCGCTTTGCCCAACTGGCCCTGACCGCCGTGAGCGATGCCCAGCTATTTGGCTCTCCACTCATGGTCACCATGACTGACTTTGAAGAGGTCAAGGCCAGCGTTTTCCAGGTGACACGGTCGCCCGGGAAAACCACGGTCTACATAGGGTGTTTGTTGTTAACTATCGGAATCTTCGCAATGCTCTACATCCAAGAGCGTCGCGTCTGGGTCTGGGTGAGCCCCTCAGAAAAAGGCAACACCTTGAAACTGGCGGCAACGACGCCGCGGTTGACGCTTGATTTCCAGCGGGAATTTTCTGCAATGACGCAGGTCACAGAACAGCTCGGCCGACCGGCTGAATCCTCTGTACAGGGACGGACAACATGAACACACTCGCAACAACGATGGACCAACAACCGCTCTCGGATGCGCCGCGTAAGTTCGGTCTCTGGGATCTTGGTTTTGGCCTGATAGCAGCTCTTGGTGCCGCATTCGCAACCCAGCGCTACTCCTCGTTCATGGATATCTATGAACTGGTCATCTTATGGTGCTGCGTTCCGTCGGTTGTTTTTCTGGGCTACCTCTGGCCAGCACTGCGCCCTTACTTTCTTGGTACTGCAGCAACATCATTGCTGGCGATCTGGATGTATGGCGGCAATGTCGCGGCCGCCGAGACGAATCTGTTATTGAAATATTTCGTCTCGTCTCAGTCCGCTATTCTCTGGATGTGTGCACTGTTCGCCTTGGCGACGATTTCCTACTGGGTAGGGCTGTTGTCACACGGGGCTACCGCACTCTGGATGGGCAGTTTGCTCAGCTGGGGCGCCTCGGCGATGGGCTTTATTGGACTTCTTGTGCGCTGGTACGAGTCGTATCTGATTAGTCCTGATGTTGGCCACATTCCGGTGAGTAACCTCTATGAGGTCTTCATCCTTTTTGCTGTGATCACAGCAATGTTCTATCTGTATTACGAAGGCCGTTATAAGACACGTGCCCTTGGCGGGTTTGTCTCGCTGATCATTACTGCAGCAGTTGGTTTTCTGGTCTGGTACATCGCTGCGCGTTCAGCCCATGAGATTCAGCCGCTGGTGCCAGCATTGCAATCCTGGTGGATGAAGATTCACGTGCCCGCAAATTTTGTGGGCTACGGCACCTTCGCTCTTGCCGCGATGGTGGGCTTTGCTTATCTGGTCAAAGAGAATGCCCAGACCCGTTCGGGCTGGAAGCTTGCACCGCTTTTTGTGTTGGGCGTTTTGCTCTGCGCTGAGCCGTTGGTCTTCCGTCGCAGCGGACTGCCCGACTACTGGGCGCTCTATTTTGGCATCTCGATGGCCATCATCGGGGGCATTATTGCGATGCGTCGACGGATCGGAGATGCACTTCCGTCACTCGAAATTCTTGATGATGTGATGTACCGCGCCATTGCGGTTGGTTTTGCCTTCTTCACCGTCGCAACGATTCTGGGTGCGCTCTGGGCTGCAGAAGCCTGGGGCACCTACTGGCAGTGGGACCCGAAAGAAACCTGGGCGCTCATTGTCTGGCTGAACTACGCCGCCTGGCTGCACCTGCGTCTGATGAAGGGACTGCGTGGAACGGTTGCGGCGTACTGGTCGCTGGTGGGACTTTTGATTACCGGATTCGCTTTCCTCGGTGTGAACATGTTCCTGTCTGGGCTGCATTCCTATGGCACGCTCTGATCATCGTCGGCTGATCGAGGGCCGTCATCTCGAACAAGAGATCACGCCCCAGTCAGTTTTTGAAGATCGACGTCGCCTGATTCTGGCGGCAACGGCTGCATCGGTATTGCCGGTGGCCTTTCCTGGTCAGGCGGTAGCTTCCACCAAGCCGCCTGCAGGTCTCGCGCCACTTCCTGGTAAACCCAGTCGTTATTCCATTGTTGAAAAGCCGGTGCCCTTTGAAGATGCGGCGGGCTATAACAACTTCTATGAGTTTGGTCTCGACAAGGATGACCCTGCTGCGAATGCACCGTCACGTTTGAAAACCAATCCTTGGTCGTTGCGAATTGAAGGGGCGGTTGCAAAGCCCAAGACCTTTGATATCGACAGCCTGCGCAAGCTTGCACCGATGGAAGAGCGCATCACGCGACTTCGCTGTGTGGAAGGCTGGTCCATGGTCATTCCTTGGGTGGGCTATTCACTGTCGCATCTGATCAAACAGGTGGAGCCCACGGCATCGGCAAAGTTTGTTGAATTCACGACCTTGGCGGATCCGAAACAGATGCCCGGGCTTTCTTCACGCGTGCTGCGTTGGCCTTATCACGAAGGCCTGCGGATCGATGAGGCCCAACACCCGCTGACCTTGTTGACGTTTGGGATGTATGGCTCGGTCCTTCCTGCACAAAATGGCGCACCGGTTCGACTGGTCGTGCCTTGGAAGTATGGGTTTAAGAGCATCAAGTCCATTGTGAAGATTCGTTTCATGGAGGCGCAGCCAACCACTAGCTGGAGCCTGGCTGCACCGCATGAATACGGTTTCTATTCGAATGTGAATCCGAATGTCGATCATCCGCGTTGGTCACAGGCAAGCGAACGGGTGCTCGGGGTCGAGAGCCTTTTTGCCGTGCGTCGCAAGACGGAACTCTTTAACGGTTATGCGGATCTTGTCGGCAGTCTCTACGCCGGAATGGATCTGAAGAAGTTCTATTGAACCTGGCTTTGTGGCTGCTCTGCGCAGCCCCTTTGGTTGATCTCATCGGTCTGACCGTCACGAACGGTCTCGGCACGAACCCCCAAGAGACATTACTTCGGGCTACCGGCACCTGGGCCCTCGTGCTGTTACTGGTCACGCTCGGTGTGACACCAGTACGACAGTGGCTGAACTGGCCAGAACTGGTTCGCGCGCGCCGCATGCTGGGCTTGTGGACCTTTACTTATGCGGTCATTCATCTCCTGGGATTCTGGGCTTTTGAACACGACTTCGTCTGGCTATCGGTTTTCGCAGATGGTCTCAAACGACCTTTTGTCACGGTTGGCTTGATCGCTTTTTTACTGATGCTGCCGATGGCGATCACGTCAAATCGGTGGTCGATGCAGCGTCTCGGGACGCGATGGAAAAAAATTCATCTCGCGATCTATTGGATTGCAGGACTGTCGTGCCTGCATTTCTTTTTACATCGCGCGGGCAAAAATAATTTTGCGGACCCGTCGATTGCACTTGCGGTGACTGTAGCGTTACTGGCCTTGCGGCAGCCCTGGCGTTATTGGATGTCGCGCAGATAGGCGGGAACCCGCTCGGTGAGGATGAGATCCTCAAACATTTCCCGTCGACGAATCAGGTGCGGAGTTCCTTGTCGATCAATGAGCACCTCTGCGGCACGGGGGCGACTGTTGTAATTTGAGCTCATGCTCATGCCATAGGCACCCGCCGAGAGAATCGCCAAGAGATCACCTTGCGCCAGCGCCAGCGTTCTGTCTTTTGCAAGCCAGTCACCGCTTTCACAGACAGGCCCAACAAGATCCCAGGTTAACGCCTTGATGTTGGTTGCGGCAGGAGTGACCCGAACCACGCCGTGATAGGCCTCATACAGCGCCGGGCGCATTAAGTCGTTCATCGCGGCATCAATCACGGCAAAGTTCTTGGCCTCGCTGGGTTTTAACAATTCCACTTGGGTCAACAAAACCCCTGCATTACCTACGATGGCACGGCCAAACTCAAACAAGACCTCTGGTCTTGCAATACCGCTTTGAGAGGCCCATTGATCAATACGATCGAAGAGCGCTGTCAGCATCGTCTGCGGAGACGGTGGGACTTCATCGGCATAGCGAATACCAAGCCCCCCACCAAGATCGAGGTGACGAATCGCAATGCCATCGGCACGCAAGGTGTCAACGAGTCCGAGGACGCGATCTAATGAATCGAGAAAGGGGCCCAGAGACGTGATCTGTGATCCGATATGACAGTCCACCCCTGCGACTTCAATGCCAGGTAACGACTGCGCGCGTCGATAGACAGCCGGTGCCGTGGCCATGGAAATCCCAAATTTGTTTTCTTTAAGACCCGTTGAGATATAGGGGTGCGTCTGGGCATCAATATCGGGGTTCACACGAAATGAGACATGAGCGGTGACACCGAGTGCGGTTGCACAGGCGGAGACCATATCCAACTCGGCATCAGACTCAATGTTGATGCATTTGATCTTGGACTTCAGCGCTGCGGTGATCTCAGCAGGTTTTTTGCCGACGCCTGAAAACACGACCTTTCCAGGATCACCACCGGCTGCTAGAACACGCTGCAGCTCTCCGGCCGAGACAATATCAAAGCCCGCACCAAGAGACGCTAAAAGACGGATCACCGCGAGGTTGGAGTTGGCCTTGAGCGCGTAACAGACAAGCCCTTGTCGTGATGATGCCGTGTCGGCGAAAGACAGATAGGCATCGCGAATGGCCCGCTCTGAGTAGACAAAGGTGGGCGTTCCGAAAGCCTTGGCTACTTCTGACAGGGCAAGACCCTCGCAATGAAGCGTACCGTTGGCGTTGGTCTGAAAGGTGGTCGATGAGGCGTAGTCGGCGGTCATGGCAACAGTGGTCGAGCAGATTATTTTTTCGTCGCAGGCGATGGTGCCGGCGTTGTATTCGGCGTTGATGTCGTAGTCGGTCGATCAGGCGCAGCAGCAGGTGCAGGAAACTGGGGCGTCGGCAGGGTTAAAGGCCCCTTCTGGCCACAGCCCCCTAGAATAGCGAGCGATAGCAGAACGCCCGCCGCAGTCCATCGAGACCTTTTTGCGGTACGTGACTGAGGCCACACGAAACGATTATTCATGGGATGAGAGTATGACCGAAACCGAGTTTTTAGACCGTGTTGCCAAGATCTGGCGGCAGATTGAATCGCAGGTAGACGACTGGGTGGAGCAAGCGGACGTGGATATCGAAAGCTTTCGCCAGGGCCCGGTCATTGAGATCGAGTTTGAGTCGGGCCGAAAAGTTGTGGTCAATGCCCAGACGCCGATGCAGCAGGTCTGGCTAGCCTCGCCTCGGGGTGCATTTCATTTTCAGTGGAATGACACGGCCTGGGTGGATACGCGATCCGGCGCTGACTTCTGGGCAGTGCTAGAAGAGCAGGCCAGTCTCGAGGCGGGCGTCACCCTCTCTTCGTCTTCTCGTCATTAAGGCGTTCTTGCGCTGACTCGGCCGTGCGCGTGTGACGAGGTGGGGCTAGCGAAGCCCAACGCTTGCGATCCCGACACCAGGACGGCTTTCCTGGGTGAAGTACTCGCCATTGATATTGAGGACGCCATTGGGCATGACGCGCGTCTGTGGCGGTGCCTTTGCAAGCGCGGTCTTCATGTAATCCATCCAGATCGGTAGGGCGAGACCGCCACCGGTTTCGCGATCACCGAGTTTTCTGGGCTGGTCATACCCCACCCAGGCAACTGCCGAGATGTTCCCACCGTAGCCGGCAAACCAGGCATCGTGAGAATCATTCGTGGTGCCCGTCTTTCCAGCAAGATCGCCGCGTCCGAGCTGAAGCGCACGCGTAGCCGTACCTGACTTCACCACTTCTTGCAGCAGACTGTCCAGAATAAAGACATTGCGCGGGTCCATCACACGTTGTGCCTCAAGCCCTGCGCGAACCGGATTTGCCTTCGCTAAGACCTTTCCTTTCAGGTCAACGATACGATCGATGAGATAGGGGTTCACACGATATCCGCCATTGGCAAATACGGCGTAGCCACTGGCCATCTGCCAGAGGTTTACCGAGCCGGCCCCCAAGGCCATGGTCAGGTACGGCGGATTCTTTTCTGGTTCAAATCCAAATCGCGTGACGTAGTCCTGTGCATAACGCGGACCAATGCTATGCAGCACACGAATCGAGACCATGTTCTTTGACTTCGCAAGACCTGTTCGGAGTGACATCGGGCCATCAAACTTGCCATCATAATTTTTCGGCTCCCAGGCCTGACCCCCTGTCTGACCCGCATCAAATGCGATCGGAGCATCATTGACGATCGTGGCTGGCGAAAATCCGCGATTCAAGGCGGCGGCATAGACAAAGGGTTTAAACGCTGAACCAGGCTGACGCCATGCCTGTGTCACTCGGTTGAACTTGTTGCGATTGAAATCAAATCCACCGACCAAGGCGCGGACCGCACCGGTTTGAGAAGACATCGCGACAAACCCCGATTCAACCTCTGGCATCTGCACAATTTCATAGCTGTCGTTATTGAGCTTCACAATGCGAACGACAGCGCCCTTGCGCAGTCGCTTGGCCGGTGCAGCAAGGGATGACAGCCCTGGTGCCGCGAATTTCAGGCCGTCACCTGTGATCTCAATACGCTGGTTTCGGGGCCGTCTGACCACAACCTTGTCATCACTGACATCGGTCACGATAGCGGTCAACAGATCATCGCTGTCGGGACGCGCATCAAGGGCGTCTTCAATAGCGTCTTCAAACTCATCACGGGCATTAGGCAGATTGATAAAGGCCTCTGGACCACGCCATCCCGATCGACGATCAAATTCTAAAATGCCAGCCCGCACGGCGCGATAGGCCGCACGCTGCTCGTCGGCCAAGATCGAGGTGTAGACCGTGAGTCCGCGTGTGTAGGCTTCTTCTTTGAATTCTTCAAAGACCAGCTGACGGGCCATTTCCGCGACGTACGGTGCCTTCACCGGAAAATCATCAGATCGTCCGATCACTGTAATTTTTTCGCGCTTGGCTGCTTCCACCTGCCGTGGACTAATCAGGCCAAGCTTTTCCATGCGACCCAGTACGTAGTGTTGCCGCACGGTTGCGCGTCGGAGATTCGATGCAGGATTGTTCGCTGACGGGGCTTTCGGAAGTCCTGCCAACATGGCCGCTTCGGCCAGCGTGATCTGTTGAATCTCTTTGCCGAAGTAGGTCTGGGCTGCTGCTGCAAAACCGTAGGCCCGTTTACCCAGATAGATCTGGTTGAGATACAGCTCAAGAATCTGATTTTTCGTTAAGGTCCGTTCAATTTCAGAGGCGAGCAGCACCTCATAGATTTTTCGGGTAAAGGTTTTTTCAGATGACAGATAAAAGTTTCTGGCGACCTGCATGGTGATGGTGCTCGCCCCCTGGGATCGGCTACCCGAGAACACGTTGGCCACCATCGCACGGGCAATACCCATGAAATCAATCCCGCGATGCTGGAAAAAGGCGTCGTCTTCGGCTGCAAGGATGGCCTGTACAAGGTGCTTGGGCACATCGGGCAGTCGTACCAGGCTACGACGCTCTTCACCGAACTCACCAATCAAGACACCGTCTGCGGTCATGATCCGCAGCGGCATCTTCGGCTGATAGTCGGCCACCGAGGTAATCGGGGGAAGTCGGGGCGTTGCGAGGGCGATCACCAACAGGGCAACCGCAATCGCAGCGACCAAACCGGATAGGGCGATTCCGCCCCAGCGAAGAACCTTTTGCATGGGTGAGAGTTTATCGCCTGATAGACTCCCTTCCATGCAAAACATTGTTTTTGTTGGCCTGATGGGGGCAGGTAAAACGACGGTCGGGAGACGGCTTGCCAAGCGTCACGGGCTGCCCTTTCTGGACACGGATCACGAGCTCGAGCGCCGGTGTGGCACCACTATCCCGACGATATTTGATCTGGAGGGCGAGGAGGGTTTTCGCAGGCGCGAGGCGAAGGTGATTGCCGAGGTCATGCAGACCTCAGGCCAGGTGGTCACGACGGGGGGTGGGGCGGTGCTCATGCCCGAGAATCGTGAGGCCATTAAAAAGGGCTTTGTGATCTATCTGGATGCCGACCCGGAGCAGTTGTGGATGCGTCTGCGCAATGACACCCACCGCCCCTTACTGACACAATCACCAGATCCACGTGCCACGTTGTTAGCCCTTTATCAGAAGCGAGATCCGCTTTATCGCGAGGTCGCCAATCTGATTGTGCCTACGACGCGGGCGTCGGTCTCGGTGGTGATGCGGGCGATTGACCAAGGTTTAGAGGAAGCAGGAATACTTCGACTATGAAAACATTACAGGTCGCACTCGGTGATCGCAGCTATCCCATCTGGATTGGGCAGGGCACGATGCACCAGACAGAGCTCTGGCAGAAGGCCTTAGCAAAGGGGCGCGTTGCGATTGTGACCAACGATATTGTTGGCCCACTCTATGCTGCAAAGGTTGCTGCTGCGATTCGTGAGACGGGTCGTGAGGTGATTCAGATCACGCTGCCGGATGGCGAGCAATATAAAGACTGGCAGCATCTCAATCAGATCTTTGATCAGCTCATGGCGCATCGGTTTGAGCGTGGCGAAACCCTGGTCGCGCTGGGTGGTGGCGTGATTGGTGATATGGCTGGGTTTGCGGCGGCCTGTTATCAGCGCGGCATGCGGTTTGTGCAGATTCCCACGACCTTGTTGTCCCAGGTGGATTCTTCGGTTGGCGGAAAGACCGCGATCAATCATCCGCAGGGCAAGAATATGATCGGCGCGTTCTATCAGCCGGCAGCGGTGCTGATTGATATTGATATGTTGGACACGCTACCTGAACGTGAGATGAGTGCTGGACTCGCGGAAGTGATTAAGTACGGCTGCATCATGGATCAGGAATTCTTTACCTGGTTAGAAACCAATATCGACGCGCTACGGGCTCGTGATCCTGGTGCATTACTCACGGCAATTTATCGTTCCTGTGAACTCAAGGCACAGGTCGTGGCGCAGGATGAACGCGAGGCAGGGCTTCGCGAGATTCTGAATTTCGGCCACACCTTTGGGCATGCGATCGAGGTCGGCTACGGCTATGGAAAATGGCTGCATGGGGAGGCCGTTGGCTGCGGCATGGTCATGGCCGCGCATCTCTCGAATCAGCTCGGCGCCATCGCTGAAAAGGATGTTGTGCGGATTAAGACACTGGTGACCCGTGCTGGACTTCCCACAGCGGCACCCAATTGGCCTGCGGATGACTATCTGGCCTGGATGGCGCACGACAAGAAGGCGAAAGCGGGCAAGATTCGTTATGTGGTGCTGCGCAGCATTGGTGATGCAACGACACAAGTGGTCGATGACGCGCCTGTGAGAGATGTGATTCAAAAATCGATTGCGTGAAGCCCCTTGTCGGGCGCATGATTAAAGCCCCTGCGTCAAGAAGGCATCCATGGCAAGACAAGCTCGAGATGCACGTCCCGGAAGAACCTATCACTTGGTTCAGCGAGGGCACGATCGTGCCGAAATTTTTCGAGATGATCAGGATCGCAAGGCCTATCTCGAATCGTTTCTTCAGGCGGCCATTGGCTTCGGTCTCAAGGTCCATGCCTACGCACTTCTAAAATCTGAAGCCCATTGGCTGGTCACGCCACAGCGTGCAGATGCCATGGCGGATGTCGTTCAACAGGTGGGTCGAAGCTATGTGCGGCGGTTTAACTCGCGCTGGGCTCGCCAGGGCACGCTTTGGGAAGGTCGTTACCGCGCCTACTGGGTGGACGAGCCGAACTTCGGTCTGATGGTGCAGCGGGCGATCGAATGGATGGCAGTGGTGGAGGGGTTTTGTCAGCGGCCGATCGAGTGGCGCTGGACCAGTTTTCATGTCCACACGGGCACCGACCTAGAGCCTAGGCTGTCGCCACTGCCCAGCTACTGGGCGCTGGGGAACACCCCGTTTGAACGCGAGGCCCGTTACCCCCCGATTGTTGAGCAGCCCCTGACCGAACTGGCCTGGCAGACCATCCGTAAGGGGATCTCCAGCGGTCGGCCTTGGGCCACGGAAGAAACCATGGCTAGCCTCTCCCCTGAGGAGAGGGCACGTTGGGCACGCCGTCCTCGCGGACGTCCAGCTAAGAATTCCGCACCGGATTGATACGTCCCTGAATTAAAAGGCACCAAACTGGAACAACCCATAAATATTGTTCCGACCCTATTTAATAATCATTAAAATCAAGGCTTCCGGGCCGATTTCTTATTGAATCAAAGCGCGGATAGGGGCTATAGTTCTCAGCCCTATTCTTCTTTATTGCCGCGCACCATGATTCCTGCTCAAGGCTTATACGATCCCCGAAATGAACACGACGCCTGCGGTGTCGGCTTCGTTGCCCACATCAAGGGCCATAAATCGAATGACATCGTTGCCCAGGGCCTACTGATCCTGCGCAACCTTGACCATCGCGGTGCCGTCGGTGCCGATCCTCTGATGGGCGATGGTGCGGGCATTCTGATTCAGATTCCCGACGCGTTCTTCCGTGAAGAGATGGCCAAGCAGGGCGTCACGCTGCCACCACCTGGTGAGTACGGCGTCGGAAATATTTTTCTGCCAAAAGAGAGTGCCTCGCGTCTGGCCTGTGAACAGGAGTTAGAGCGTGCCGTCCGGGCAGAAGGTCAGGTGGTCTTGGGATGGCGTGATGTGCCGACCAATCGCGAGATGCCTATGTCGCCCCGCGTGCGATCCAAAGAGCCAGTCATGCGTCAGATCTTTATCGGTCGCGGCGCGGATGTGATCGTTCAAGACGCGCTTGAGCGAAAACTCTATGTGATTCGCAAGACCGCATCGAGCGCGATTCAGCGCTTAAAGCTCAAGCACAGTAAAGAGTATTACGTGCCGAGCATGTCGAGCCGCACGATTGTCTATAAAGGACTCTTGCTCGCTGATCAGGTCGGCGAGTATTACCTCGACCTAAAAGATCCCCGTTGTACCTCTGCGCTAGCCTTGGTACACCAGCGCTTCTCGACGAACACGTTCCCGCGCTGGTCGCTCGCACACCCCTATCGTATGGTCGCCCACAACGGCGAGATCAATACGGTGAAGGGCAACTACAACTGGATGCGTGCGCGCGAGGGCGTGATGTCATCGCCCGTGTTGGGCAACGATCTACAAAAGCTTTATCCCATCAGCTTTGCAAACCAGTCTGATACGGCCACGTTTGATAACTGTATTGAACTGCTCGTTGCAGCTGGCTATCCGTTAGCCCAGGCGGCGATGATGATGATCCCCGAGCCCTGGGAGCAGCACACCACCATGGATGAAGGTCGCAAGGCGTTCTATGAATATCACGCTGCGATGCTGGAGCCTTGGGATGGTCCTGCCTCGATCGTGTTTACAGATGGTCGTCAGATCGGTGCCACGCTGGATCGCAATGGACTGCGCCCCTCGCGTTACTGCATTACCGATGACGATCTGGTCATCATGGCGTCCGAGTCTGGCGTCCTGCCTGTTCCAGAAAGCAAGATCGTTCGTAAGTGGCGTCTTCAGCCAGGCAAGATGTTTTTGATCGACCTCGAAGAAGGTCGCATGATTGATGACGATGAACTCAAGGCATCGCTTGCAAAAGCACGGCCTTACAAGCAGTGGATCGAGAACTTGCGTATTCGCCTAGAGTCGATTGAGACTCCCGCGAAAGAGGCATTAGCTCCGTCATCGGATATTTCCTTGTTGGATCGTCAGCAGGCCTTCGGCTTTACACAGGAAGACATCAAGTTTCTGATGGCACCCATGGCATCCAACGGTGAAGAGGCCATTGGCTCTATGGGCAATGACTCGCCGCTCGCAGTGTTGTCGGATCGCAATAAGCCGATTTACAACTACTTCAAGCAGCTTTTTGCGCAGGTAACCAACCCGCCGATCGATCCGATTCGTGAGGCGATTGTGATGTCGTTGGTTTCGTTTATCGGCCCGCGTCCCAATCTGCTCGATATCAATCAGGTGAACCCGCCGCTGCGACTGGAAGTCAGCCAGCCTATCCTGGATTTCGCGGATATGGCGCGACTGCGCAATATCGAGGCGCACACCCAGGGCAAGTTCAAGAGCTACGTCTTGGATATCACCTATCCGCTCGCCTGGGGCCCGGAAGGGGTTGAAGCCAAACTGGCATCGCTCTGTGCCGAGGCGACGGATGCGATCAAGTCCGGTAAAAACATTCTGATTGTGAGCGATCGCAGTGTGAGCGCGACGCAAGTGGCGGTCCCTGCGCTCTTGGCGCTGTCTGCACTACATCAGCACCTGGTCCGCGAAGGCATGCGAACGATGGCTGGCCTTGTGGTGGAGACCGGATCTGCGCGGGAAGTGCATCACTTCGCCTTGCTGGCCGGCTATGGCGCAGAAGCGGTGCACCCCTATCTGGCCATGGAGACGCTTGCTTCCATGCACAAAGATCTACCGGGAGATCTCTCGGCAGAGAAGGCGATCTATAACTACATCAAGGCAATCGGCAAAGGTCTTTCCAAGATCATGTCGAAGATGGGCATCAGCACCTATATGTCTTACTGTGGTGCGGCGATCTTTGAAGCGATCGGTATTAACAAAGAGACCATTGATAAGTACTTCACCGACACGCCCAGTCAGGTGGAAGGCATCGGCGTGTTTGAGATTGCAGAAGAAGCCATTCGCACCCACAAGGTAGCGTTTAGCCAAGACCCAGTCCTTGCTGACATGCTCGATACCGGTGGCGAATACGCCTGGCGTACCCGTGGTGAGGCGCATATGTGGACGCCGGATGCGATTGCGAAGCTGCAGCATTCAACACGCGCCAACAATTGGAACTCTTATAAAGAGTACGCGCAGATCATCAACGATCAGAGCAAACGTCACATGACCCTGCGTGGCCTTTTTGAGTTTAAGGTGGATCCGTCCAAAGCGATTCCTTTGGATGATGTCGAACCTGCTAAAGAGATCGTGAAACGGTTTGCAACGGGTGCCATGTCGCTGGGTTCCATTTCAACCGAGGCGCACACCACGTTAGCCATTGCCATGAACCGGATTGGCGGCAAGAGCAATACAGGTGAGGGCGGTGAGGACGCTGCCCGTTATCGCAATGAGCTCAAAGGCATTCCCATCGCCCAGGGTACGAATGTCTCTGATGTGATCGGCAAAGATGTAGTCGAAGTGGACTACACCCTGACCGAAGGTGATTCCTTGCGCTCGAAGATCAAGCAGGTCGCCTCTGGCCGTTTCGGCGTGACTGCTGAATATCTGGTTTCAGCTGATCAGATTCAGATCAAGATGGCCCAGGGTGCAAAGCCTGGTGAGGGCGGCCAGCTTCCTGGTGGAAAGGTGTCTGAGTACATCGGTAAGCTGCGTCACTCCGTGCCGGGTGTTGGTCTGATCTCGCCACCGCCGCACCATGACATTTATTCGATTGAAGATCTGGCCCAGCTGATTCACGACTTAAAGAACGTTGCACCCCATGCATCGATCTCCGTGAAACTGGTCTCTGAAGTGGGTGTGGGTACCGTGGCCGCTGGTGTTGCAAAGGCCAAGAGTGACCACCTGGTGATTGCCGGTCACGATGGTGGTACGGGCGCATCGCCTTGGTCGTCGATCAAGCACGCCGGTACGCCCTGGGAAATTGGTCTCGCCGAGACACAACAGACCCTGGTCTTAAATGGCCTGCGTAACCGTATCCGTGTTCAGGCTGACGGACAGATGAAGACTGGCCGTGACGTGGTGATCGGCGCCCTGCTGGGTGCTGATGAGTTTGGCTTTGCAACAGCACCGCTGGTTGTTGAAGGCTGCATCATGATGCGCAAGTGCCACTTAAACACCTGCCCGGTTGGGGTTGCAACTCAGGATCCTGAGCTTCGCAAAAAGTTTTCCGGCAAGCCTGAGCATGTCGTGAACTACTTCTTCTTTATCGCTGAAGAAGTTCGTCAGATCATGGCCCAGTTGGGGATTGCAAAATTTGATGACCTGATCGGCCGCGCGGATCTTCTGGATATGCGCAAGGGCATTACCCACTGGAAGGCGCAGGGGCTTGATTTCAGTAAGCTCTTTTATCAGCCGAAAGACACGCATCAGCTGCCTTGCTATCACACAGAAGAGCAAGACCACGGTCTTGCCAAGGCGCTCGATCATGTGCTGATTCAGAAGTCCTTGCCCGCGATTCAAAAAGGCGAGCGCGTTCAGTTCATGGAAGTCGCCCGCAACGTGAACCGTACTGTCGGTGCCATGCTCTCAGGTGAGGTCACCAAGCATCATCCGGAAGGACTCCCAGATGACACGATTCGGATTCAGCTCGAAGGTACAGGCGGCCAGTCATTTGGTGCATTCTTGGCCAAGGGCATCACGCTCTATCTGATCGGCGATGCAAACGACTACACCGGCAAAGGCCTATCAGGCGGCCGTATCGTCGTGCGTCAGAGTCTTGATTTCCGTGGCAACTCGCATGAGAACACCATCGTTGGAAACACCGTGCTCTATGGCGCGACTTCTGGTGAAGCCTTCCTAAGTGGTGTCGCAGGCGAGCGTTTCGCGGTGCGTCTGTCTGGCGCAACCGCAGTTGTTGAGGGCACTGGTGACCACGGCTGTGAATACATGACGGGTGGCACGGTGGTGGTTCTTGGCAAAACAGGACGCAACTTTGCTGCCGGTATGTCCGGCGGTATTGCCTATGTCTTTGACGAAGATGGCCAGTTCGAAAGCCGGTGCAACACGGCGATGGTAGGGCTTGAGAGGCTTCCCGCAGAAGACGATGCGGTTCTGAAGAAACTGATTGAAGATCACCATCGCTGGACGGGCAGCCGTCGCGCGCGCGACCTTTTGGATCAGTGGCCGCAGAGTCGCGAGAAGTTCGTCAAGGTCTTCCCGCATGAATATCGACGTGCGCTCGCAGAGATGGCGCAGAAAAAAGCAGTTCGTGACGAAAAGGTGGTGGCGTAATGGGAAAAATCACTGGCTTCATGGAATTTGAGCGTCAGGAGGAAGGCTACCTTCCTGTACAAGATCGCTTAAAGAACTACAAAGAGTTTGTGATCACCTTAGATGACAAGCAGGCCAAGACACAGGCTGCGCGTTGTATGGACTGTGGCACACCGTTCTGTAACAACGGTTGCCCCGTGAACAACATCATCCCCGACTTCAATGACCTGGTGTTTCAGCAGGACTGGAAACGGGCGCTGGATACCCTGCATTCCACAAACAACTTTCCCGAGTTCACGGGCCGTATCTGCCCCGCCCCTTGCGAGGCGGCCTGCACCCTGAATGTGAATGACGATCCGGTTGGCATTAAGTCGATCGAGCACGCGATCATCGATCGCGGCTGGAAAGAGGGCTGGGTCCTTCCCCAGCCGCCAAAGCAAAAGACTGGCAAGAAGGTTGCCGTTGTTGGTTCAGGTCCCGCTGGAATGGCCGCAGCCCAGCAGCTGGCGCGCGTGGGTCATGAGGTCACCGTTTTTGAGAAGAACGATCGTGTTGGCGGGCTGCTGCGCTATGGCATCCCTGACTTTAAGATGGAAAAGAGCCACATTGATCGCCGTGTCGAACAGATGCAGGCCGAAGGCGTGACCTTTAAGTGCGGTGTACTGGTCGCAGATTTGCCTTCCGACACGAAAGTGACAAATTGGGCCAAAGAAACGGTTAGCCCCGAGTCTCTGCTCAAGTCGTTTGATGCCGTCATTCTGACTGGTGGCGCAGAGCAGCCCCGTGATCTTCCTGTGCCCGGTCGTGAACTCAAAGGTATTCATTTCGCGATGGAGTTTCTGCCGCAGCAGAACAAGGTGAACGCTGGCGATAAGCTCTCCGATCAGATCCGTGCTGACGGCAAGCATGTCATCGTGATCGGCGGTGGTGATACCGGCTCTGACTGTGTGGGCACCTCGAACCGTCATGGTGCGGCAAGCGTCACCCAGTTCGAACTACTGCCCCAGCCGCCGGAGCAAGAAAACAAGGCGCTGACCTGGCCGTACTGGCCGATCAAGATGCGCACCTCTTCAAGTCATGAGGAAGGCTGCTCTCGAGAGTTTGCGATTGCCACCAAAGAGTTTATGGGCGAGAACGGTAAGGTCACGGCATTAAAGAGCGTTCACGTTGAATGGAAAGACGGCAAGATGGTGGAAGTCCCCGGCACCGAGAAAGTACTGAAAGCAGATCTCGTTCTGCTGGCCATGGGCTTTGTCTCTCCGATCGGATCGATTCTTAAGGCGTTCGGTGTCGATCAAGATGCGCGTGGCAATGCGAAGGCCACTACCGACGGCGATCGTTGCTACACGACGAATGTTCCTAAGGTGTTTGCTGCTGGCGATATGCGCCGTGGTCAGTCGCTCGTAGTCTGGGCTATTCGCGAAGGCCGTCAGGCAGCCCGCGCGGTCGATGAGTTCCTGATGGGAGCGTCGACGCTTCCGCGCTAAGCGCTGTTATCGGTGAGCCTTAAGCCACTGTCTTCTCGTCTGCCACAGGTCGGCACCACCATCTTTACGGTGATGTCGGCCTTGGCATCGACTCATGGCGCGGTCAACCTTGGCCAGGGATTTCCAGACTTTGAGCCAGACCCTGCACTGCTTGATGCAGTGAATCAGGCAATGCGTTCAGGCGGAAATCAGTATGCACCTTTGAATGGACTGCCAAGCCTGCGTCAGACCGTGTCGGATCAGGTCGCAGCCCGTTATGGCGCTCGCTATGACCCAGACACTGAGGTGATGATCACCGCTGGGGCAACCCAGGCGATTTTTACTGCAGTGCTGGCTTTAGTGCATCCTGGTGATGAGGTCATCGTACTTGAGCCCGCATATGACAGCTACATCCCGAGCATTGTGATGGCGGGCGCAACGCCGGTACGTGTTCCCATGACGCGGGACTATCGGGTGGACTGGGATCGCGTGCGATCTGCAGTCACCCCAAAGACCCGGGCGATCATGATCAACTCGCCGCATAACCCGTCAGGCATGATTCTGCGGAAAGCAGATCTTGAAGCCTTAAGCGAGATTGTGGTGAAGCACGGCTTGTTGGTGATCTCTGACGAAGTTTATGAGCATATGGTCTTCGACGGCGAGCTGCATCAGAGTGTCAGTCGCTATCCCGAACTGGTGGCCCAGTCGATTGTGATTACCTCGTTCGGCAAGACATTTCATGTCACTGGCTGGAAGGTCGGTGCGGTGATGGCACCGCAGGCCATCATGGCCGAATTCCGTAAGGTGCATCAGTTCAATGTTTTTGTGGTCAACAGCGTCATGCAGATGGGGCTTGCCCACTATATGCAGGATGCAACTTATGCGCAGAAACTTCCGGTGTTCTATCAGGCCAAGCGCGATCTGTTTCGTGCGGGGCTAGCAAAGACTGGGCTTAAGCTCTATCCCTGTGAAGGCACCTTTTTCCAACTCATCGATTACTCTGCAATCTCTGACAAATCGGAACTGGATTTTGCGCGATGGCTTACGACCGATATCGGTGTTGCCGCAATCCCGCTTTCCAGTTTCTATGCGGATCCGGTTGAAAACAAAACCGTTCGGTTCTGTTTTGCCAAAAAAGAGGAAACCCTTAAGTCAGCGCTTGAGCGGTTAGCTGCCCTTGGCTGAGTCGTTATTCCCCGAGATGGTCTTTCTCGATCTCGAGACGACCGGGGCTACCGCAACCAAAGATCGTATTACCGAAATTGGCATGGTGATTGTCTCGGAGCAGGGCGTCACGCGTTATAGCCAGCTGGTGAACCCAGAAACGCGTATTCCTGAATTTATTCAGGGGCTCACGGGCATTACGAATGAGATGGTGGAAGACGCACCGATCTTCGAAGACATCGCGTCAGAGGTTTTTGACCGGATCAACGGACGACTTTTTATTGCCCACAATGCCCGGTTTGATTACGGGTTTATCAAAAACGAGTTCAAACGCATTGGCATTGATTTCCGTGCCAGGGTGCTCTGCACGGTCAAGCTCTCACGCAAGCTTTATCCCGATGAGCCGCGCCATAACCTAGACGCATTGATCGCACGTCATGATCTAGTGCAGTCTGGTCGCCATCGTGCACTGGCTGACGCGGACCTGATCTATCAGTTCTGGGAACAACTGCAGCTGAAGTTTCCTGCTCCGCAGCTTGCCGAGGCAGTCGCTGAACTATCGGCGCGGCCATCGGTGCCGTCGCATCTGGACCCTGATCTTCCGGAACAACTGCCAGAAACGCATGGCGTCTATATTTTTTATGGCGAGAACAACTTTCCGCTCTACGTTGGAAAGAGCAATAACCTGCGTAAGCGTGTGATGTCGCACTTTGCCTCTGACCACTCGCGCGGCAAAGAGTTAAGCCTGTCGATGCAGGTGCGTCGTGTCGACTGGATCGAAACGCCTGGAGAAGTGGCTGCCCTTTTAAAAGAGTCCAGCCTGGTCAAGTCACTTCTTCCTAGTCACAACACCCGGTTACGCCGAAATAAAGAACTTTGCTCTTGGCGGATTCAGGATCAGCCGGGCGAGCCGCCAGAGCTGGTCTGGGCACGAGACTTAAATCTTGGTGCGCAGCCCAATCTCTTCGGGATTTTTCGAAGCCAGCGAGACGCGCTTGAGATGCTTTCTGAACTTGCTCAGACCGAAAAGCTTTGTAAGGCGCTGCTTGGACTAGAAAAGGTCAAGCGGGGATCCTCATGTTTTGGCCATCAGCTAAAACACTGTCAGGGTGCCTGTGTTGGGAAGGAGACCTCTGAGCGGCATCATCTGCGGCTATTGACGGCGATGTCTCGACACCGAATTCCCGCCTGGCCGCATGCTGGGCCCATTGGCCTGAAAGAGGGGACGGCCTTACATCTGATCGACGCCTGGTGTTATCTGGGGACCGCCCAGGCCGAAGACGAGGTCTACGACCTGTTGGCGAACGGCCAGCCGGTCTTTGATCTGGATGTCTACAAGATTCTCAAAAAGGCGATGCGATCGCTGCCAGTAGTTTCTCTGCAAAATTTTTCTACAGCTGCGTAAGAGATCGCCTGTTATCTGCGTCTAAGGTTCAACACCAACCGGAGGCAGACCATGAAAAAACTCACTCGGATTCTTTCTGTTGTTGCTGTTACTGGCCTGATCGCCAGCCCCGCCTTTGCATGGGGGGAAAGGGAGCAGGGCATTCTTACCGGAATCGTCGGCGCGCAGATCCTGCGGCACGTCCTTGATGACAACAAGTCAGAATCCCCACCTCCGCGCGTGACCTATTCTGATCGGGGCCACTGGGAACGTCACCCCGGAAAATCCCAGCGCCCCGTCGTGGTGCGCGAGATTGTGCGCGAGCCCGTGGTCGTCTATCGATCCCCTGTGATCGTTGCGGAAAATAAGTCTGCCTGCCGCGAAGTTCCAGTACGATCAGAAACAGGAAAAATTCTTGAATTCCGCCTGATCTGCGAACCCACTCCTTAACGTTTCCCTATGCCAAACTGCCCGCCCGCTTTTGATCTAGATCGACGCAAGTGGGCGGTGGCGACAACTGGTGCGCTGCTAGCGCCGTCCTTGGTTATCCCCGTAGCGGGCGCGATGGCTTCTTCCGGCGCAAATGATGCTGCCTTGGTCAAGACACTCCGCCAGGGCGGCTGCGTTGTATTGGTTCGTCATGCTGTGACGGTTCCCGGTCTTGGTGATCCGCCAGGTATGCAGCTCAATGACTGCAGCACGCAACGCGACCTTTCTGAAGAAGGGCGCCGACAGTCGCGAGCCATGGGTCGATGGTTTCGCAGTCATGGGCTTGTCCCCGAAGCCGTCCGCTCTAGCCAATGGTGCCGCTGCCTGAATACCGCGAAAGAAGCCTTTGGGCCTTTTAATTTTGATCCCCCCATCCCTGTTCAGCCGTGGGTTGCGCTGAATTCATTTTTCCAGGGGCACGGCAATCGCGATCGACAGCTGAAAGAAGCTGCTGAACGCGCAATTACGCTTCGACGGTCAAAGGGTTTCGAAGTCTGGGTCACGCATCAGGTCGTGATCAGCACTTTGGCCGGCCGATACACCAGCATGGGCGAGATGCTTGTTGCAAAAGGCGAACATCCCTATCCATCACCTCTGTCCGATCGGTCCATGCAGGTCCTGTCGGCGGGCGTGGTGTTCTAACAAAAGTTACTTATAAGTCTCAGCGCACCACTAGACAGCATCTGTGCTCAACTGGCGCAGCGAATGAACCAAGACAGTGCATAAACCTCTTCGTGGCCGCTAATTCAGGCGCATTAATGG
>JBDLRA010000095.1:0-5158 GCA_039800285.1 Pseudomonadota bacterium | reverse complement strand
TGTTCTCGACTGTACAGACCGATGGGAGACACGACAGATGATCAATCGCGTCTGCGTAAGACATCAGATTCCCCTGGTGACCGCTGCCGCAATTGAGTGGTCAGGGCAGTTGATGGTGATCGATCCTCGCGCATCAGACCAGGCCTGCTATGCCTGCGTCTTTGACCCTGAACATGCGCCAGAGGAGCATGCCTGCGGTGCCTATGGGGTGCTCTCCGCGTTAGTCGGTGCGATGGGCTGCCAGCAAGCGGCTGAGGCATTAAAGCTCATCATCTCGCTTCAACAACGAAATGCGCCACAGATGTTGTCGCTTTTTGATGCACGCACAAGCCAGTGGCAGCAGCTTCGCCTATCGCGAAACCCCGATTGCCCGGTCTGCCGAGCGAACGCGCGTTCTTAAGGAAAGAGAAGTCGGACCGCGGGGTCCATGCCCTCGGTGGGACGTTTGCGAAACCCAGACTTGGCAAACTGCAGCCATCGACCCTGCACAAACGCCATCGCCAGGCCGGACTGCACGGCAGGATCCACCGAGGCGGCTGACTGCATCTCTGCGAGATGCAGTCGAACACACTGACGTAGCGATGCCTCAACACGATCGATCAGCTGATTCACACGCTGCTGAAGACGTGCGTCTTCATTCACGATGGCATCGCCAATCAGAACTCGGGTCATTCCCGGATTCTTTTCCGCGAAGCCCAACAGCATCACCACAATCTCTCGCGCCTTTACCGCGGCGGCAGATTCACGAGATTCAATCTGATTGATTAATGAAAAAATCGTCTCCTCGACAAAATCGAGAAGGCCTTCAAACATCTGTGCTTTGCTCGCAAAGTGGCGGTAGAGCGCTGCTTCAGACAACGATAGTCGAGCAGCGAGGGCAGCCGTTGTGACTTTTTCGGCAGCGCCATCTTGCAGCATGGCCGCAATCGTCTGCAGGATCTGCAGTCGTCGCTCGCCTGGCTTAGGGCGCTTGCGGCCCGAAGGCGCGTTTGGCTGCTCTGTCTGTTGTGATGTCGTCTGCATACCCGTCTTACGATCTCTTCACCAGCAGGTGCTGGTGCCGTACCAATAACCCGAGAGAGTGTACTTGAAGCCGCACATACCCTGGGCGGCGGACAGATAGGGGGCGACCCGAATGACGGGCTTGCCGCAGTGCAGTGCCGGAGGCCCAGATCCGGGCTGTCCGAATGCCCAGCTGATGGGCAGACCGAAGGTTCTCGCTGTGGTCATCCACCAAGACCACCCGTGTGGCCGGGCGATGCGTCTGACGCAGGACACGCCGCATCAAAAGCTTTGACGGCTTTGGTCTAAGCCGGCCTGCCACCACCATCTCTTCAATTGAGATCACGCGATCAAACACTCGCGACAGCCCAAAGAGATCTAACAGATGCTGGGCATAGGCCCTTGGTGCATTGGTCAACAGCCAGCGCCGTCCGTTAAGCTGCCGCAGACGAAACCGCTCGCCCGGAATACGCTGAACCAAGGTCGGCAGGCTTCGTGTCGGATGAGTCTTCTCAAGAAAATCGTTTGGGTCGATCTTATGATGCGCAACAAGCCCCAACAGCGTTGCGCCATACCGATGCCAGTAGTACTCACGAAGCGCGCTGGCATCCTCGTGTGAGAGCGACAACGCGTCTTCCACATAACGCGTCATTCTCCGATTGATCTCCCCCATCACTCGCCAAGAGGCGTCATAGAGGGTGTTATCTAGATCAACCAGCCACAAAGGCGACCGCATACCCGCTAGTGGGAGCGAATCATCGTGCCCACGCCCTCACTGGTGAGAATCTCAAGCAGCAGGCAGTGCGGCACGCGACCATCCACGATATGCACCGAAGCGACACCGCTTTTTGCAGCATCTAAAGCGGATGAAATCTTCGGCAACATGCCGCCTGAAATCGTGCCATCGGCAAACAGACCATCAATTTCCCTGGCGCTTAGACCAGTGATGAGATTGCCCTTCTTATCAAGAACGCCAGGCGTATTGGTCATCAGAATCAGTTTCTCCGCCTTTAAGATCTCGGCAATCTTTCCGGCAACAAGGTCTGCATTGATGTTGTAAGTCTCACCTTCTTGACCAGAACCAATCGGCGCAATCACCGGCACGAATCCGCTCGCAAGCAAGGAGTGAATGATGGCAGGGTCGACGGACTCAATCTCGCCAACATGCCCAAGATCAAATGCCTCTGAAGAGGTGTCATCCGCCTTCACCAGCATCTTGCGGGCACGAATTAAGCCGCCATCTTGCCCCGTGAGACCAACCGCCTTGCCCCCCGCGTGATTGATGAGCTCCACGATCTCTTTATTGACCTGTCCAGCAAGCACCATCTCGACCAGATCCATCGTCTCGGTATCGGTTACGCGCATGCCTTGGATGAACTCCCCCTTCTTGCCAACTCGGGCCAACAAGGACTCAATCTGTGGGCCGCCCCCGTGGACCACAACCGGAAGGATCCCCACCAGCCGAAGCAAAATAATGTCGCGGGCAAACGACTGCTTCAGATGTTCCTCGGTCATGGCATTGCCGCCGTACTTGATCACGACCATCTTGCCGTGGAAGCGCTTGATGTAGGGCAGTGCCTCGGCAAGCACGGCTGCCTTTATCGATGCATCGGGTCGGTCACTTTTTTTCTCTAGGGAGTCGCTCATGGTCGCCTGTGGGTTCGAAATAATGGTCTAATCTTCTGCTGAATTGTAAGACCGGATGGTCTTCCCCTGATTGCTCTGACGACGCTTTAACCGCTGATCTTGAAGCCCGCTTTTTCTGCATCTCTCTTGTTTAGCCCGTGGGCCAGCCGACTGGACCGCAAGGCCCTCGTGACGACCCCCGAACATCGACTTCTTGGCGCAAGCCTGGCAGGCCTCGTGATCGGTGTCATCAGTGCCATCGTCTTCATCCTGACAAGTCTTCTTTTGTCGGCACGACTCGCTCTGATTGCCGCCTTGCTGGTGACCCTTGTGATTGATCTCATGGCCGCCCAGTCACGACGGACGCTGGGATTTAGCGAACCGGTCCTTAGCCCGCTGTCGGCCTTATCCCTCGGGCTCATGCTCATGATCAAAGTGGAATTACTCTCAGAGATTGATCCCGAATGGATGGGCGTGATCCTGATCTGCAGCACGGCCTGGTCACGAAGTGCCTCGCTCACTGCAAGAAAAGACCCCTTTTTGGACTGTCGTCCAGCGACGGCCTCGGCGCGTCGACTGAGTCTGATCGTCGGTGCAACACCGCTCTTGTTGTTTGCCCTGTGGCCTGAGCCGATCTGGGGACTCTGGGTTGCAGCGGCAGCAAGTTTCTGGGCGGCTCGTCTGCTCGCCCCTCGAACGTGGGCTGCGCCCATCACGGTTCGGTGGATGGCCAGCGAAGCGGTCTACTGCCTGTGCGTGCTGGCCCTGATGAGCGCTGCCTCCGTGGCGGCGCTCTCGATTGAAGAATCCCCGGGCTCGTAAGCCGAAGGGGAGTGATTAGTCGCCGAACTGACGTTGACGGAGCTCGCGGCGCTGCTGCGCTTCAAGAGATAGGGTGGCAGTCGGACGCGCCAGAAGGCGCTTGAGACCAATTGGCTCACCCGTCTCTTCGCAATAGCCATATTCACCGGATTCAATACGAGCGAGGGCCTGCTGAACTTTTTTAATCAGCTTGCGCTCCCGATCACGGGTACGCAACTCAAGCGCATGCTCTTCTTCAATCGTCGCGCGATCTGCTGGATCGGGAACCAGCACCGTTTCGCGCAGGTGTTCCGTCGTCTCTCCCGCATTGGCTCTCAGCTCGGACTCGAGCGTAAGCAACATACGCTTGAAGAAATCTAACTGCGCTGGGCTCATGTACTCATCAGCCGTCTGGGCCAAGAGTTCTTTCTCAGTAGCAATTGGTTTGGAAGTTACGCGTGACATACGACCACTCTCAATTCAAATTTCAGATAAGACATTGCTCTAATCCTTTGACTATTGTATCGCGCGGCAGCTTTCGCCCGATAAAGACCAGCTTGGACTGCCGCTCTTCGCCTGCAGCCCAGGGACGACCGACATCACCCCCCATCAGCATGTGTACGCCTTGGAACACCATCTGATGATCACTGCCCTTGATATAGAGCACACCTTTATAACGCAATAACTGCGGCCCATAGGCCTGCGAGACCGCGCTCATGAAGCCTTCGAATCGATCCGAATCAAACGGTCGTTTTGATTTAAAGACAAACGACTGGACATCATCGATATGGCTGTGACCATCCGTCTCGAGAAAAGCGGGGTCAATTTCTAATGCCGCGTTGAGATTGAATCCACGAATATCGAGGATCTTCTCAATTGGGGTCTGACCAAAATTCACAGGGTCGATCGTGGCCCGCGCATTCATGCGTGCGAGGCGCGACCGAAGTGCATCTAACGCCTCTGCAGAAACCAGGTCTGACTTCGAGATCAGAATGCGATCCGCAAATCCGACCTGCGCCTGGGCTTCTGGATGGATCGATAACTGATCTGGGCCGTGGACTGCGTCCACAACGGTCACCACCGCATCCAAAAGAAACCGCTCTGCAATCTCGTCATCGACAAAGAACGTCTGGGCAACGGGTCCTGGCTCTGCTAATCCCGTCGTCTCAATAATGACGCGATCGAATTGCAGCGTCCCTTCTGCCTTCTGACGCGAGAGACGACCCAGCATCTCAATCAGATCACCCCGAACGGTGCAACAGATACATCCATTGTTCATTTCAATGATGCGTTCTTGGGTGTCCTCGAAGAGCAGTTCGTTATCGATACTCTCTTCGCCAAACTCATTTTCAATGACCGCAATCCGCGCGCCATGTGGCTCGCTCAAGATGCGCTTTAACAGCGTGGTTTTTCCCGCGCCGAGGAACCCGGTAAGAATGGTGACTGGCACCATGGCTGGTGCAGCGCTAGTAGGGGCTGACATGACGATAAAACTCCGAAATATTTAGTTACTTTTGGGCCGCTTCTTCGCCCGTGGATGGGCTGCATCATAAACCTGTGCCAGATGCTGAAAGTCCAAATGGGTATAGACCTGGGTCGTGGCGATCTGGGCATGACCAAGAAGCTCTTGTACCGCCCGTAGGTCACCACTCGACTGTAACAAATGACTCGCAAACGAGTGTCGCAGCATATGGGGGTGGACCTGCGTTGGCATACCCGTCTCACGTGC
>JBDLRA010000094.1:0-8431 GCA_039800285.1 Pseudomonadota bacterium | reverse complement strand
GATCAAGAATCTGAGGGCATCGGACTTCTTGATAGCCCGACTCGAGGTAGACACGTCGTAGGTACTGTTCCACCTGCTGCCAAATCGTCCAGCCTTTCGGATGCCAGAACACCATTCCAGGGGCGTTGTCCTGCACGTGGAACAGATCTAGCGCTTTTCCAAGCTTACGGTGATCGCGCTTCTCAGCCTCTTCCAGCTGGTGAAGATAGGCCTCGAGATCCTCTTTCTTCGCAAACGCAGTGCCATAGACCCGCTGCAGCATCTCATTGCGATGATCACCGCGCCAGTAGGCACCGGCAACCTTCATCAGTTTAAAAACTTTGAGCTTTCCGGTTGATGGCACGTGAGGACCACGGCAGAGATCGACAAAGTCTCCCTCGCGATAAAGCGAGATCTGTTGATCGGCGGGAATCGAGGAGATGATCTCGGCCTTGTACTTTTCACCCATGCCCAAGAACAGTTTGACGGCCTCATCACGATTCCAGACCTCGCGAACGATGGGCTCATCCTTCACAGCGAGCTCGCGCATCTTGGCCTCAATGGCCTCAAGGTCTTCTGGCGTTAACGGACGCTCGTATGAGAAGTCGTAATAAAAGCCGTTCTCAATGACCGGTCCGATGGTGACCTGCAATCCAGGAAACAGCTTCTGCGCCGCATAGGCAAGCAGGTGGGCCGTCGAGTGACGAATGATCTCGAGACCCTCTGGGTCCTTCTCAGTGACGATTGCAACGGGTGCATCGCGCTCAAGCCGATAACTGGTGTCGACTAGCGTGCCATCGACCTTTCCCGCAACGGCGGCTTTCGCAAGTCCAGGACCAATACTGGCCGCCAGCTCTGCAATCGTGACAGGCTGAGGAAACGAACGAACCGCGCCATCCGGCAGAGTAATCTGGATCATTGTGTTGAATGAAGAGTTAGTTGGTAGGCGCGATTGGACTCGAACCAACGACCCCCACCATGTCAAGGTGGTGCTCTAACCAGCTGAGCTACGCGCCTGCCGAAGACCGATCCCAAACGGACCGTCCTTAAACAGCCCTCAATTGTAGATCAAATCCGACCTTGCCCCATTCCTGCCGCTCCTGCATGAGCCCGTGCTCGGTCAAGGGATGTCGCGCCAGCCAGTCCCCGGGGACCGTCAGCTGATAGCCGCCGCCAAGCCGCTCCAGGCTGAGCTTGGGCAGGTCAAGCCCAAAACGTCGGCGATACATCAGGCAGGCAATACGAAAACAAAGCAATGCCGCCCACTCTGCATCGAGACGTCCCTCCGGAGGAAGCTTGCCAAGCTTTCCCTGCTGGCCAAGGGCAAACCAGGCTAAGCGCTGCTGTTCGCGGCGCGAAAAACCTGCAAGATCAGAGTGACTCAGAATGTACGCGGAGTGCTTATGAAAGCTGTTGTGAGAGATTGAGTGGCCGACCTCATGCAGACAGGCAGCCCACATGAGATGCTGCTCCAGAAGTTGCTGCTCCTCGTCAGACCCGACCCTCAGTCCGCGCCACAAATCGATCGCTAATTCGCCGATCCGCTTCGCCTGCTCGAGGTCCACCGAATAACGGCGCATGGTCTGCTCAACACTGATCCGGCGCATATCCTCATGCTGGGAACGGCCCAACAGATCGTAGAGCACCCCGAGTCTTAGCGCCCCCTCGCCGTAACGCATGCGTGAGATCTCGAGCTCATCAAAAATCGCAGACATGATTGCCACGCCACCCGCAAAGACGGGCAGCCGATCCGGCTTCATCCCGGCAAGACCCGCATCCTCTGTCCGCCCCGCATTGATCAGCGTTGTTCTGAGCGCCTCGAGCCCCTGGGCGGTAATCCCGTCCTCCGAAAGGCCGTTACTCATGAGCACCTCAGCAATCGCCTTTGCCGTACCACTTGAACCAACGGCAACAGACCAGCCCTCTTCGAGAAACGTCTGCCGAATCACCTGAATCTCTTCGCGGGCTGCGAGAACTGCAGCCTTCATCGCCGCGCGTGTAATCTCTCCGTTTGGAAAAAATGCCTGGCTGAAACGGACACAGCCGACATAAACGCTCTCCATCACCAAAGGCGCGTAGTCTCTTCCGACAATAAACTCGGTAGAGCCCCCTCCGATATCAATGACCAGACGTTTTTCACCATCACACGGCATGCTGTGCGCAACACCGGTGTAGATCAGGCGCGCCTCCTCTCGGCCCGCAATGATCTCAATCGGAAACCCGAGGGCGGCCTCTGCCGTTTTTAAGAAGTCAGCACCGTTTTTAGCAACGCGAAAAGTATTGGTCGCAACGGCCCGAACACGATCGGGCGAAAAAGACCGCAGGCGTTCGCCAAACCGCTGCAGGGTGATCAGGGCTCGGGCCTGAGACGCTGGATCGAGACGTTTGTCTTGACCGAGACCCGCCGCAAGCCGTACGGCCTCTTTCAGGCTATCAAGCGGATAAATCTGATGACCAAGCGACGAATCTGAGACACGCCCGATCAGCAAGTGGAAACTGTTCGAGCCCAGATCGACGGCAGCCAAGAGTTGTGACGCGCTAGACATCGGCATAGTGGCCGTATTGTCTCTCAGAAAAGTTTCAGGTTTTTAACGCCTTTGGCCCCAACACCATCAGCGGCAGTAACCCCACCAGGGCAATCATCAGAGACGGCCACGCGGCCTGCGCCAATAACTCGTCTGACGCGAGCTGATGGGCGGCCACAGCAAGCGTATCGAGATTCATCGGACGCAGCACCAGCGTTGCAGGGAGTTCTTTCACCACATCCACAAATACTAAGAGCGCGGCAACACCGGTCGCGCCTCGCATCAACGGAAGGTGGACACGCAGAAACGTCTCCCATCGTGTGAGACCGAGGCTGCTTGCAGACCACTCCAGGTGCCGTGTGAGTCGACTCATGCCGCTCTCAATCGCGCCGAGCCCGACGGCAAAAAACCGCGTCAGATAGGCTCCTAGTAATAAGACGCCCGTTCCTACCAAGGCAATCCGCCAGTCAAACCAGGCATCTGCAAGCTGGGTAAAAAGTCCAGACCACGCAAGTAAACCGACAGCGATGACGAGTCCAGGCATGGCATATCCGTTCGCCGCAAGACGAACGGCCTGCGTGGTCAGGCGCCCGCCCTGTCGTAAGGCAATTCCGCAGACCCATGCCGCAGGAAGAATCAGCAAAACTGCTGCAGCCCCAAGCAATATGGTGTTTCGTGCCTGTGCCAAAAGCGAGGTCCATTCAGGTGCTGATCCGAGTGTGGCTGCCGCATGCAACAACAACCCCACTGGGATGACAAATCCGATCAACCCTGGAATCGCGCAAAAGCTTGCCATCATGACCGCACGCCGACCGGAGACAGGCGTTGCCTGCGCCCTGCCCGAAGCGCGCTGTGCAAACGCTGCACCGCCCCGTGCGCGTCGCTCAAGCCACAATAAAGCCGTCACCGTGATCAACATCAACAAGGCGATCAGTGCCGCCGACGAGCGATCCCCATAAGAAAACCAGGCTTTGAATAACCCAGTCGAGAGCGTCGGAACAGAGAAAAACGCCACTGTGCCGTAATCAGCAAAGCACTCCATGATCACCAAGGCAAGCCCAGCAACCCAGGCGGGCCGAGCCAGGGGCACCGCAAGACGAAAGAAGATCTGCCGATCGGTAAGCCCCATGGAGCGGGCTGCATCAAATGCAGCACCCTGACGCTCATCAAACGCGTTCTTCGCAAGAAGCGTCACGTACGGGCTCAGTGCCACTCCAAGCACCAGACCCGCCCCCCAGACCGAACGAATATCGATTCGCGGAAGCATCACACCGAGTGACAAGAAGGCCTGCGCTATCTCTCGGTAGAGCCACCCAGAGGGATCGAGTGCGTCGGTGTAGGCATAGGCCAGCACATACGCAGGCATTGCCATGGGCAACAGCAACGACCACTCTAAAAGTCGACGACCCGGAAACACAAACGCACTGATCATCCAGGCCGCGGGAAGTCCAAGTCCGAGCGCAACGGCGCTTGCAAGCAGCGACAGCACAGCGGTATTCCAGAGGTATCCCGGTAGAACGGATTTGGCCAGCGCGACCAAGGTATCGGGATTCCCCAACGCCTGAAAGCCAAAGAATGCGACCGCAATCAGCGGCAACACGATCGCCATCACCAAGACGAGCGTGGCAAGCGTCAACGGCAAAGCCGTCTGCCGAGCCTGAGGATTCGGCTGCCTGCGAGGGCTTTTCTGGGCAAACGATGCGGCGGAGGCGTGCGCTTGGCGGGTCATTCCATTGTCTTTTTCTAAATGAGAATTATAATCATCTGCAATGAAAATGCTTGAAATCAACGGGATTAGCATTGCCTACCCGGACCACTCTGCAAGGACAGGGATTGTTGAAGCTGTCCGCGATGTCAGCTTCTCCCTTCACAAAGGGAAGATTGGCTGTCTCTTGGGTCCCTCTGGCTGCGGGAAGACCAGCGTGTTGCGGGCGATCGCTGGCTTTTTGAAGATCCAGACGGGCGAGATCCGGATCGACGGACGCACGGTGGCAACCCCCGCTCTCTCAGCCCCTCCAGAGAAGCGAAGCGTTGGCGTTGTCTTTCAGGATTACGCGTTGTTTCCGCACCTCACCGTCGGCGAAAACGTGGCCTTCGGACTAACGCGCGGGCGCAAGCTTGGCGCAGGTCAAGCGATTCCGCCTGATGCCAAGGAGATGCTCGATCTTGTTGGACTGACCGCGCAGATCGATCGCTATCCTCACGAGCTCTCGGGTGGTCAGCAACAACGGGTGGCGCTCGCCAGAGCGCTGGCCCCGCGTCCAGGATTAATTCTGCTCGATGAGCCCTTCTCGAACCTCGATATTGCGCTCAAAGAGCGTCTTGCGCGCGAGATTCGCGACATCCTTGCGCAGACGCAGACAACGGCCATTCTCGTCACGCATGATCAGCACGAGGCCTTCGCTGTCGCAGATGAGGTCGGCGTGATGTTCGACGGAGAACTCGCCCAATGGGGAGATCCGTACACGCTTTACCACGAGCCAAATTCAGCAAAAGTCGCCCGCTTTGTTGGCGAAGGCGCCCTGATTAGCGGCGACCAGATTGGCCATCGCGTCACGACCCCGCTGGGAGAGCTGCCGCTCAAACCCTGCTGCTGCCATGAAGAAGTCACCCAGGCAAAACCTGTTCGGGTCTTGCTGCGTCCGGATGATGTCGTTCATGACGACCATGCAACCTTGTCGGCGCGGGTGGTCCGCAAGGCATTTCGGGGTGCAGACTTTCTCTACACACTCGAGCTTCCGAATGGCGAGCAGATTCTGTCTCTAGTCCCCAGCCATCATGACCATGCCCTCGATGAGCCCATCGGAATTCGTCTTGAAGCCGATCACGTGGTGACCTTTGGGGACGCAGAACCTGTAAGCCCCTTCTAGAAATTGTTGACCGCTTGTTCATTTATAGAACGAGCTGTGGTATGGTTAATTGTGCGCCGCATCAATTAGGCCAAAAACCATGAAACAGCAGCTTCTTGCCCCACTAATGGACCCCGAACAAATCGGTGTCTGGTTTGACGAATCCACCCACGGTGCCGTCAGAGAAGCTCTGACCCAGCAGTTGAAGGCTTCCAAGGCCAAAGTTGGATTCTGGCCGGAGCTGGCCCTCGATCGTATCGACCTGGCCCTGATTGCGACCCGTTCTGATGCGATTAGCAAGAGCCTTCGCGAGGCTGCAACACGTCGGGCAAAGGCGGCCATCGTCTACACCGCTGACGTCTCGTTCGAGCAGCAACAGGCGTTACAGGAAGAAGCGCGAAGCCTTCGCATTGCACTGATCGGTCCCGCATCGTTCGGTATCCAACGTCCGCAGCGCGACCTCAATCTCAGCATCTGTTCGAACTCAGCACTGCCGGGACGCGTCGCCCTGCTCTCACAGTCTGGTGCGCTCGCCTCGTCCATCTTGGACTGGGCCGAGGAATACAAGATCGGCTTCTCGGCTGTCATCACCCTAGGGAATGAAGCAGATGTGGATCTCGCGCAGTCCCTCGACTTTTTAGCAAGCGATCACGGGACCCATGCGATCGTCATGTACCTGGAATGCGTGGCCAATCCCAGAGCCTTCTTAAGTGCGCTTCGGGCGGCGGCCGGCGTCAAGCCCGTGATTCTTCTGAAAGCGGGTGCGACCACCCACGCCCCGACAGATCCGCTGACCCACACCAAAGCGCTTGTGGGCAGTGACGATATCTTTGATGCCGCCATTCGCCGTGCCGGTGCCGTCCGTGTGCACTACTTCATTCAGTTGTTTGCTGCTGTCCGGATGCTGACCTCGAGCCGGCCGACCCAAGGGCGTCAGATCGCCGTCATCAGCAACGGTCGCGGTCCTGCACTGCTTGTGCAAGACCTCGCGCGCACATCGCAGATGAAACTTGCAACCCTCGACGAACACAACCCGATCATCATTCGATCGGACGAGTCGGGAGAGCGCTACCAACAGGAAATTCAGCGGGCTAGTGAAGAGCCCTCTGTCGATGCGATCATCGTTATTCACTCGCCACAGATCGGCGTCGACACCGACAAGATTACCCAGGCAGTCGCAGAAGCTGCGCGGCAGTCCAAGAAGTTAATCGTGGGCTGCTGGCTTGGCGACCACAGCACGCGAGAGGCGCGCAACTGGCTATCCAAACAAGGAGTGCCCTCCTTTAGAACGCCAGAGGCTGCGGTCGACGCCTTTCATTCACTGACCTCCTTCCGCGAAAATCAGGAGCTGCTGCAACAGGTACCGCCTGCCATCGGCGTGGACCTAGAACCCGATCTCGAGGGAGCCCGAATGATCATTGAGGGCGCCCTTGCGGACCGGCGACAGTTTCTGACCGAGATGGAGTCCAAGTCATTGCTCTCCACCTTCGGTGTGCCGGTCTCCACCACCGTCATCGCACGAAATGCCAATGAGGCCGCGTTGATCGCTCATCAGATCGGGTTTCCAGTGGTGATCAAGATTCACTCCCCGGATGTCCGGCACAAATCAGAGATCGGCGGCGTTCGACTGAACCTCAAAACGGCGCATGAAGTCCGCGAGGCATTTACGGAGATGATGGAGCGGCTTCGTGAGATGGCACCAAAGGCAAGGCTCGAAGGTGTTGTCGTGCAACGCTATATCGATCGCGCCCGCCAGACCGAGGCCTATATCGGGATGACCACGGACCCGCTCTTTGGACCTGTCATTTCTTTTGGTGCGGGAGGTGAAAAGGTGCGTTGGCAGAGTGACCGATCGCTTGAGCTGCCGCCCTTAAACGCCCTCTTAGCACAGCGTCTAATTGAACGATCACAACTTGGACAGACCCTGATTGAGCAGTCGGCTGGCGGCATCAGTTCACCCATCCTTCAGGCACTTGAGACGTTACTGCTGCAGGTCTCGGACATGATCTGTGAAATGCCGGCGATCAAAGAAATTGATATCAACCCGGTCATCATTTCCGAGGAAGGTCCCATCGTCGTAGACGCCCGGATGGTCATCGAGAGCAGCACGGGGCAGCGCCGCCCGCGCTACGACCATCTCTCTATCATGCCTTTTCCAGCGCACCTGACCCAGGAATTCCCCATGAATTCTGGCGACACCTACAGCATCCGCCCACTGCGCTGGAGCGACGGCGAAAATCTAAAACGTCTTCTCGCGAATCTGTCGGACGAATCGCGCTACATGCGGTTTCTTGCCAACATCAAAGAATACACCCCGAAGCAATTGGCCCGGCTCACGCAGATCGACTATCACCGCGATATGGCCCTGGCCGCAGTCATCGGTCACGGGGATGAAGAGGAAATGATTGGCGTATCCCGATATATGTTGCTGCCCGATATGAAGACCGCAGAGTTTGCCCTCGTTGTGCAGGATAGCTATCAGGGGCAAGGACTCGGCGCACGGCTCATGCAGTCTCTTTTTGATGTCGCACGATCTCAGCAACTGACCGCGATTGAGGGCATCGTTCATGGCAGTAACAGCAGCATGCTGCATCTGATGAATCGGCTTGGCTTTACGATTGAAGTCGATCCGGATGATCACGCGCTTCGTCGCGTCGTGAAATCACTGACGGTATAGCCCACCCTGCCCTATGGGATTCCGAAAGAACCGCTATGAGCTCATGGTCTTCGGCGCGGACGGCCAAAGAAGGCTTGTGGGGGACGACATTGGACGCACGTCTTCATCTGATTGCTTCCTATGCCTACCGGGCTTACTCGAGACGCGAGACGCCTTTCAGGAATTCGCTGAACACATTGCCCCACATGCGCGCGTACTGACATTTGACTGGTGCGGTCGAGGCGACTCTGATTTCCTTAACGCATCACACGACTACCGGATGAGCGTCTACTTAAGCGATCTATCGCTACTCTACGCGCACGCCGTCGGGGTCATGAGCCAGCGTTCTGACGATGGCCACGGCCAGCCGCCACGAATTCATCTTGTGGGAACTAGCATGGGTGGACTGCTCGCGATCTTCA
>JBDLRA010000093.1:0-7894 GCA_039800285.1 Pseudomonadota bacterium | reverse complement strand
AGCCCTGCCCGAGAAGGCGGTGGCGGATGTCGTTGCCGAGGCCGGGAAAATTACCCTGAATGGCTCTGCACTCTCTGGTCATTCGCGCTCCACGATTCCGTTCCCCAACCCAAAGACGGGCGAGCAGGCCATGATGAACTTCCTCATGCGCTATGCAGGAGGGGGTTACGATCGTGAATACTCCTGGTTCCCTGTTCGCGCGAATGGCGATACCTATCGGGTGGGATATACCGATCGGGTTGTCTACGCGGAGAACATCGAACCTTCCCAGGTTGCCAGTGGGCTTCAGTTTGCGTTTACATCGGCTTACACGGCACCGCCTGCGCTTGCCGGAACGGTCTACATGGTCCATGAGTTCACGGATCCCATTAAGAATCCGCGGGCCGCATGGGTTTATAACGCGGGTCAGCGCCGCGTTCGTCGCGCGCCTGATCTTGCTTACGATAACGTCGCAGACGGTACCGAGGGCATGCGTGTCACGGACCAGTATTTCGCCTTTAACGGTGCGCTTGACCGTTATAACTGGAAGCTCATTGGTCGTCGCGAGATGTTTGTGGCTTACAACACCTATCGGGTGGCCAGTAAGTCGCTGAAATATGCCGATGTGATTGGCAAAGGATCCGCCAACAGTGATCTTCTGCGCTACGAGAAGCATCGTGTCTGGGTGGTTGAGGCCACCTTAAAGAAAGACAGTAAGCATATCTACGGCAAGCGCGTCTTTCTGCTTGATGAAGATAGCTGGATGATTCTGTCGGAAGACTGCTATGACACGCGCGGGGAGATCTGGCGTGTTGGTATCCACGGCTTTATCCAGATCTATGATCATGGTGTGCCCTGGTACAGCATCCAGATGTGGCATGACCTGACAAACGGAAACGTGCTGATTTCGCACCTCGATAATGAGGTGAAAAAGCCGATTCAATTTGGTGTAAAGGCTTCATGGTCGGACTTCCAGACCGATGCCCTGCGGCGTCGGGGTACACGATAAAGACTAGTCGACCTGCTGCGTCATACAGCCGCCTGAGAGCGAATGCTCAGGTGGCTGTTGTGTTTTTAGTTTCCAGCATTTTGTTCGTGGCAGGTCTTCTTGCAGGCATTGGTACGGCGAACGCCCAGTCTGCACAGACGCCGATGATTCGTCCGATTCAGATTGATCGAGCGTCATTTGCTGCCTTTGCGCGCGTTGCCGATACGGTCATTGCGGTTGGCGAACGTGGCGTGATTGCCAGGCGTACGGAATCGACGGGTCAGTGGTTCACCCAACGATTGCCAACAAACCGAAATTTCACTGCAGTCGCCGCACACCCAGAGGGCTTGGTGGTCGCAGTTGGCCACAGCGGCATGATCTTTGTGTCCTCCGATGCAGGGGCGACCTGGACAGCCGTGGCAAGCCAGGTCATCGAAGCAGTGAATCCCCGTAAAGAAGCGCTGCTTGCCGTGGCGATTGATTCAGATCGTCGCATCTTGGTGACGGGGGCGTTTGGGATCATGTTGACGTCCACCAATCTAGGAAAGACCTGGCAGCGGCTCAAGCCGTTTGGAGATGACTTTGAATGGCATCTCTACAGCATTACCCAGGATGCACTGACTCGTGGCTGGTGGATCGCTGCAGAAGCGGGGACGCTGGCTGACTCGGCAGATGGGTTTGTCTGGCGTGAACTGCCGTCGCCCTATAAGGGGTCTTTCTTTGGAGGGTTGGTGACGCAAATGGGCGCGCGAATCGCCTTTGGCATGCGTGGTCAGATCTTTCGTCAGTCACAGCGTCAAGGTCAGTGGCAGAACCTGCCCGTGACAACGACGGCTGCCTGGATGGCGGGGCGGGTGCTCAAAGATGGGCGTGTGGTGCTGCTGGGCGATCAGGGCATGGTGGCGATCAGTCAAGACGACGGACGGACCTTTTCTGTCCAAAAGCTCTGGGATGGAAGCCTGACCGATCTGATCGAGACGTCCGATGGGTCGATCTGGATCTCCGGCGTATTCGGGCTCAAGCAGTTTGATCAACGACTTCATCCAAAGGGCGCGTCATGAGCAGCTCAGGTTCTTGGGAATGGGTTGACGGGCTTGCGCGGGCGCTGATTCGTTTCCGGCGCAGTCTCATCATCATTTTCGCGCTTGTGACCATCGCCTTAGCCTGGTCTGCCACGATGCTTCGTGCAGATGCCGGCTTCACCAAGATGATTCCGCTTGAGCATCCCTTCATGAAGGTCTTCATGAAGTACCAGTCGGTGTTTGGGGGTGCGAATCGGGTACTGGTTTCGATTACGCCCAAGGACAACGATATCTATGACGCCGAGACCATGATCTTGCTGCGTCAGGTCACGGAAGAGGTTTTCTATATCAAAGGGGTTGAGCGAAGCTCGGTCACATCCCTCTTTACGCCAAATGTCCGTTACAACGAGGTCGTCGAAGAGGGTTTTCGCGGTGGCAACATTGTGTCGGCAGATTTCCAAGGTCGTCCGGATCAGATTGATCAGGTGAAGGCCAATGTTGCGAAGTCCGACTGGATTGGCAGGATTGTCGCTCGCGACGGCTCTGCGGTGATGGTCGTGGCAACCCTACAGGAAATGGATCCGGAGACGGGGCGTCGTGTCGATCTGCGTCGCATCGCCCAAGAGCTTGAGCAGATCCGGGCCCGTCATGAATCGGACAGCCACTCACTTCAGATTATTGGTTTTGCGAAAGCGGTGGGCGATATTGCTGAAGGTGCCGCGGGTGTCCTGATCTTTTTTGGGGTTGCCTTTTTGGTGACGGCCGTCTTGCTCCTCTGGTACAGCAAGTCCTGGATGCTCACGCTCTATGCGCTTGGCTGCTCGGTCGTTCCAGTGGTCTGGCTTTTGGGGCTCATGCCCTTGGTCGGACTCGGCCTTGATCCAATGTCGATTCTGGTGCCGTTCTTGATCTTTTCGATTGCGGTATCCCATGCGGTGCAAATGACGAATGCCTGGCGGCTTGAAATTCTTGCGGGAGAGACTTCTGAAGAAGCTTCACGCAAGAGTTTCCGCAAGCTGTTTATTCCCGGCACGATGGCGCTCTTGGCAAATGGCCTTGGGTTTCTGGTGATTGCCTTTGTTGAGATTGAGATGGTGCAGGAGCTTGCGCTCACCGCCACGCTTGGGGTGA
The DNA here is from genome assembly GCA_039800285.1 of Pseudomonadota bacterium. Classification (GTDB taxonomy): domain Bacteria; phylum Pseudomonadota; class Gammaproteobacteria; order Burkholderiales; family Burkholderiaceae_A; genus Lacustribacter. Next base: position 4,774 of record JBDLRA010000093.1, on the reverse strand, counting down.
CCGTGATGATCATCTCGAACAAGCTTTTGCTGCCTGCATTGTTGTCCTATCGCTCTGGTGCGCGATTAAAGCCGCGTAGTGAGGCGGGTCTCGATTCGCTTTGGCGCATGATTGCGCGGATTACCGAGCCGAAAGCCGCCTTGATAACGGTCTTGCTGTCCGCCGGTATTCTGGCACTCGGCCTATGGATCGCGAAGGATCTCCAGGTCGGCGATCTTGGGAAAGGCGTTCCCGAACTCCGTGCCGATTCTCGTTACAACCAGGACACGGAGCACATCACGAGCCGGTTTGCGATCGGTGTGGATGTGATGCAGGTCGTCGTTGAGGCGGATGGAAAGGAGTCTCCTTGCGTTGACTCAAAAGTGATGGAGCCCATTGGCGAGCTTGAGCTTCAGATCCGCCAAAACCCAGGCGTCTCTGCAGTATCAAGCCTTGCAGGTTTTTCGATGGCAGTCTCTCAGGCCTATGCCGAGAACAACGTGAAATGGCGTGCGCTGCCAGAGGACCCTGTACAGATGGCGCAGGGAGCGGGGGCTGCAACGCGCCTCGGTAACGCGTTCATGAATCCGGGCTGCACGGTGATGCCGGTCTCGATCTACACAAAGGATCACCAGGCAGCGACCATCTCCTCGGTGGTCGATGATATTGAGGCGTTCTCAAAAGCCTATGGCCGTGAGGATCTGCGGTTTCAGATTGGTCTTGGCAATCTCAGTGTGATGGCGGCAACCAATCAGGTTGTCCGAGAGGCAGACCGATGGGTGAACCTTGCGCTCTTTTTGTCGGTGTCGCTGCTGTGTCTGTTAGCGTTTCGGTCCATTCGGATCACCCTGTGCATCATCATTCCGTTGGCCATCGTAACGGTCTTGTGTAATGCCGTGATGACGCTTTTAGGTATCGGGTTAAAAGTGAACACCCTTCCAGTTGTGGCGCTCGGCGTTGGGGTTGGCGTCGACTATGGTATCTATCTCTTTGAGCGTATTCGCCACGCGCTCGATGATGGCATGACGCTTCAGGATGCTGTCTTTGATGCCCTTCGACAACGGGGTACGGCCTCTCTCTTTACAGCGGTGACGATGACCCTCTCGGTCTTGACCTGGATGGGATCTGATCTGCAGTTCCAGTCCGATATGGGCGTGCTGCTTGGCTTCATGTTCCTGGTCAATTTGTTTGGGGCAGTCCTGCTCCTGCCTGCCTTGGCGGCGTTTCTGGTTGGTCGTCGTCGCTCATCCACCGCTTCCTAACCTGAAAGGGCGTCTATGTCCGTCCCGGCTCTACTTCAGCATCTACGCCTGCCCTTGATTGGCGCACCCTTATTCATCGTTTCGAATCCCGTGCTGGTGATTGCCCAGTGTCGTGCGGGGATTGTCGGCAGTTTTCCTGCGCTCAATGCCCGCGCACCCGGCGAGCTTGAGCAGTGGCTCACCCAGATTGAGGCCGCCTTGAAGGAGCCTGTCTCGGGCATTGCCCATGCGGTGGCACCGTATGCAGTGAATCAGATCGTACATGCGTCAAATCCTCGGTTAGCAGAGGACGTCGAAATCTGCGTGAAGTACAAGGTACCGATCATGATCACGAGCCTTCAGGCCCCTGATCCGGTCGTCAAGGCAGCGCACAGCTATGGAGGTCTGGTTTTTCACGATGTCATCAGTATTCGACATGCCCAGAAGGCACTAGAAGCCGGTGTCGATGGACTGATTCTGGTGACGGCCGGTGCCGGGGGTCATGCGGGCAACCTAAACCCCTTTGCCTTTGTGGAAGAGATCCGTCGGTTTTATGACGGCCCGATTATTTTGTCGGGCGCCATGAGTCGGGGGCATCATATTCTTGCTGCGCAGGCGATGGGGGCGGATTTCGCCTATATGGGAACGCGGTTTGTCGCCTCTGCAGAAGCCCGAGCGATTGATGATTACAAGCAGATGCTGGTGACTTCGACCGCAGAAGACATTCTGGGAACGAATGTCTTCACGGGTGTGTATGGCAATTATCTGAAGGGCAGTATCGTCCGAGCGGGATTAGATCCTGCTCAGCTCGGGCAGTCCGACAAAAGCAAGATGGACTTGTCTGCTATGCAGAGCGCAGGCTCGAAGGCCTGGAAGGATATCTGGGGTGCAGGCCAGAGTGTCGCCGGGATTCAGTCGGTGATGTCAACGCAGGCGATTGTTGAGCAGCTTGCTGTTGAGTACGACGCAGCGCGACGATCCCTCTCTGTCTAGGGATTGATTGGGCATGAGGCAGCAGCGATATTTCGTTGGGCTGCTTGTTGCGCTGTTCATTGCTGCGGCCGCTGCCGCGCAGCCCGCGAACCTCACTCCTGCTGGTGCTGAACGCGCAGGGACTGCTGACGGCACGATCCCCGCGTGGACGGGTGGACTGACTGCCCCGCCTGCAGGCTGGCGACCCGAGATGGGGTATGTCAATCCATTTCCCGAGGATCGACCGATTCAAGTCATTAGGCGAGGAGAGGCGGCATCGTTTCAAGGCGAGCTCTCGCCGGGCCTGCTTGCGATGTTTGCGCGCGTCTCTGATTTTGAGATTCCGCTTTTCGTGACAAGAAGAACGGCTGCCTATCCTGAAGCGGTTATCGCGCGTCAAGGGATCGCACCATTCCTCTCGCCCAGAAATGGCGAAGAGGTCATGCGCAATGTGATCCAGCGATACGTGGGTGGCAGTGTGACGCGCGAGGCACGCGCCTATCCTGTGCGCGCAAACGGCGACACCTATGCGATTGGATCCTGGTCTCGGCGCGTCTATACGTCGCATTTAGATGGCGCTCCCGAAAATCTGTTGTTTGTGGTGATGGGCGGATTTCAGTCCCCTGCGTCACTGCGGGGAAATCTGGCGTTAGTCCATGAGCCCCGATCGCTCGAATCCGATAAACGACAGGCCTGGCTCTACAACGCTGCCCAGCGTCGCGTCAGGCGAGCGCCCGATCTTGCCTACGATGCAGTGAGTGACGGATCAGAGGGGATGCTGACTGTGGATCAGGTCGACGGATTTAATGGTGCACTAGATCGGTATGACTGGCAGCTCATCGGCAAACGCCCCATGATCGTTCCTTACAACACGTACGCTGTTGCGGAGCGCAGCGTCAAAGAGCAGACATTGATTCGCAGGGGGAGTGTGAATCCTGCGCTGATGCGATATGAACGGCACCGCGTCTGGATCGTCGAGGCAACACTGAAATCGGGGCAGTCACATCTCTACGGCAAACGGCGATTCTATGTAGACGAGGACAGCTGGTCCGTTCTGATCGAGGAGTCCTATTCACGTCGAGGGGACTTGTGGCGCGTCGCGCTTCACGGAGTGGTGCAGTTTTATGACGCCGTGACCCCGGGAATACGCCTGTCGATCTTTCACGATCTCGATGCGGGAAGCTACTTCGTCTCTGGCCTTGATGGCGATCGGCAGCCATCCATTCAGTTTGGGGCACGCGCTGCATTTTCAGAGTTTTCACCGGACGCGTTGCGGCGGCTCGCGCGCTAGCGCCGGCGACATCGTGGCGCGGGTAAACGTTGCCTATCGCGCTGGTGTGTCTGCTAGGGTGTGATGAACGGTCGGGTAGCGAAGCCTGGCTCGGATTTCCTTCTCGAGCCTTTGGGTGCGGACTTGCCGTGAGTCGCCAAGAAAGCTCATCATCATGGCGCTGACCTTGCCTTCCTGGGCGAGCGCCTCCATCTCGGTGCGTGAGACACGCCTGGGTCGTGCGAGCCCTTTTGCATCGGCCACGAGGTCAAAGTAATCCCCGGTTTTCAGAACGGTCTGATCGACCGCATTCGTGACTCTTCCCGGACGACCACGAAATAGGGCAAGCCAAGTGATCTCGGCGAGGTCATCTGCGTGAATATGGTTGGTATAGACGTCTTCTGCGGTGAGCAGCGCGGGCGTTCCTGCGCGCAGCCGTTCCGTGGGCAGTCGATTTCCAGCGTAGATACCGGGTACCCGCAGGACATGCGCGCCAAGTGGCCGACACTGGTGCTCGGCGTCGATTCGACGAAGTGAGCGCGGTTGTCGGGTACGGCACGGACTGGTTTCTGTGACGATGCCCCCGTTGGCGTTGCCATAGACCCCGGTCGTGCTGAGATAAACCATGCGTGGTGGGTGTTGGTTTAGGCGAAGCTGAGTCATCAGGCATCGCATACGATGGTCTTTTGCTCCGCCTTTTACATCAGATGGCGGAGCAAAAATCATTAAGCTCTGGCCAATCCCGCGAAGTCGTTTTACTGCCTGCGCCTGATCAAGATCGACATTCAAAAACTGAACCCGCTGTTGGTGCGCGCGTTGATGTAGTGACGCATCCGAGAGCGCTTTTGTCGAACGGCTGATCGCAATAAATCTTGGGCCATCCCTTGCGCCGCCGCTGATGAGGCGTTGCTGTAGAAGTCGATTCGCCACATCACCGAAGCCCATGAGCACGATTCGGTGTCGGCGAAACTGTCGAGGAAGAGCGGCCATGCCGAGACTCTACCGAAGCATTCGTGAAAAAGAAAAAAGCCTTCAGAAAACTGAAGGCTTTTTCGAGGCTTCTGGCTTTCACCAGAAGATGAACACCAATTACTTGATGGTCATAATGTACTTTGCCAGGGTCAGCGCGTCAGCGTCAGAAACCTGGGGGTGCGGAGGCATAGGGATTGGGCCCCATACGCCAGAACCACCGGCTTTGATCTTCTTGGCCAGCTTCTCAGCGGCGCCACCGTCAGCCTTGTACTTGGCTGCAACATCTTTGTAAGAAGGGCCAACCAGTTTCTTGTCGTTAGCGTGGCAGGCGACACAGTTG